>NZ_JBTRWP010000002.1:37868-110859 GCF_054609335.1 Acidiferrobacter sp.
CACGGCTCCGCCGATTGGCGCCGGTGACATCCCTGTCGCAGGCGCTGGTCCGGTTCGATACCCAGCAGATGCAAAACCCGGAAGTATCCGCTATCGAGTACCAGCAAGGCACATTGGCCGGGTACGACTGCAACCAGCGGAAGGGGAGTCAAGACGTTGCCGCCTTCCTGGCAAAGCAGCCGGAGGTGTTGCAACGAATCCAGACCCAGGCCAAAGTCCCATGGAAAGACGCCGCCGCCGTGAACAGCACCCGCTGGGCACTGTTCCAACGGCTCAAGGCGACAGGGCTGGATATGGAGGTCGCGAGCGGCGGCCGAACGAAATGGAATCGCCATCGCTTGCACGTCCCCAAGGACCATAGCCTCGATGCCGCCTGTGTAGGCCACGTCGATGCCATTCAGCACTGGCAACAGCCCGTCCTCGCCATCAAGGCTATGGGTCGTGGCAGCTACCAGCGCACGCGTCTCACCAAACACGGCTTCCCCCGCAGGTATCTCACTCGTAGCAAAAGCGCCTTCGGGTTCCAGACCGGGGATCTGGTCCGAGCTGTGGTGACGACGGGCCAAAAAGTCGGCACCTATCTGGGCCGCGTCGCCATCCGCGCCAGTGGGCGTTTCAACATCCAGACCGCACCAGGACTGGTACAAGGCATCCATCACCGATTCTGCACCTTGATCCAGAGGGCGGACGGCTATGGATATTCCCTCACGAAGAGAGCCTTTGACAAAGGAGATGCGGGAACAGGGGCGGCTTGCGCCGCCGCGCTCTCCCTCCCCGGCCTGAGCGCCGGGGTTTCCCGCGCCACTGGATGACGACATTCAAGGCCCCGCGAGTACGCTACAAGAAAACCGCCCGCCTCACGACCGGCCTTGCCAGCTATCAGCACATTGCCCTCATCGTGCACGGGCTCGCGGATCTCGCTCACGCCCCCTTCGGCGATATCCTGCAAAAGCGCCTGAAGACGCAGGCCGTTACGGTGAAGCCGGGCGCGACCTTCTTCACCGAAGCACCGAATGAGGCCGGCACGCAGCTTGCTGTAGGGTTCGCGGACGAGACCCTGAGCCCATTTGCGCGCCTCGAACTCGCCCGCAGTCTTACGAAGTTCCGGCCAGGGGTCACGAAGGCCGCCCTGCTCGCCCTGGGGCTCGAGGGCGCCGCACACACGGGGGCGGTGCATGCCCTCGTGCGCGCCGTCTATGCACAAGCGCCCCTGCCGTCGTGGCAGGCCGAGCGGCGCGATACCAGCCCGGTCGCCATCGACGTCTACGGCGTGGATCATAATGAAGACGCGGCCTTGCGGGCCCGCGCCTACGGCAACCATCTCGCGCGCGCCCTGTCGGTGCTTCCGGAAAACGAGCTTGGGCCCGCGCAGTATGTGAAGCGGGTCAAAAAACTCGCCGCTGAGAACGGGTGGCGCCTGCGCTTTCTGGACGAAAAGCGTCTTGCCGCACTCGGTGCCGGCGCTTTTCTGGCAGTGACGCGCACACGCGCGGTGGGCTCGGGCATCGCGCATGTGCGCTACACCCCACGCAGGGCCTCGAAACCCCCCATAGCCCTGGTCGGCAAGGGGATTTGTTTTGATACGGGCGGCGTCAACCTGAAACCCGCGCGCCACATGTACGGGATGCACGAGGACATGGCCGGCAGCGCCGTGGCCCTGGGGACGCTATCGGCGCTTGCGCGCTTGCAGGTGCCCTTCCAGGTGGACTGCTACCTGGCCATCGCCGAGAACGCCATCGGTCCTGCAAGCTATCGACCCAACGAGGTCGTGCGCGCCGCCGACGGCACGACCATAGAGGTCGTGCACACGGATGCGGAGGGACGCATGGTGCTGGCCGACACCCTGGTGTTCGCCTCCCGCGAGCGACCCGGCCTCATCATCGACTACGCGACCCTCACAGGCGCGTGCGTCTATGCCCTCGGGACGCGCATGACAGGCGTCTTCACGAACCGTACCGCGCTCATCCCACGACTCATTGAGGCAGGCCGCGCAAGTGGCGAGCGGGTATGGCCCTTCCCGCTCGAAGAGGACTACAACGCCGACCTGAAAAGCGACATCGCTGACATCAAGCAGTGCACGCTCGAAGGCGAAGCGGATCACATCCTGGCGGCGCTGTTCCTGAAGCGCTTCATAGCCCACGACCCGACCTGGATCCATCTGGATCTCTCGGCGGGGCGCCACAAAGGGGGGCTCGGTGCGATTCCCTCGGATGTCACGGGATTTGGCGTCGATTTCACCCTGGCCTTGCTCGCCGATCCGGCCTTCAAGTGGTAGGCCGCGCCATCCAGACTGGATTTTAGAGAGCCGGGGCGGTACTATTCGCCCTTTGATCGGACTGCCTGGTGTCACAGGCGGCCGCGATCCTTAAATCGTTAAGCGCCCCCACCTTGGGGCGCTTTATATTTTGGGGGGCGCGATGCCAACCGAACGCTATCTCATGACGACCTACGGGCGGCTTCCTGTCGCTTTCACACACGGCGAAGGGGCCTGGCTCTGGGACGAGGAAGGTCGTAAGTACCTGGACGGCCTCGCCGGCGTTGCGGTAAACGGCCTAGGTCACGCCCATCCGGCGGTCGTCGAGGCGGTCTGCGCCCAATCCCGGCGCCTAATCCACGTCTCGAACTGGTATCACAATCGCGAACAGGAGGCCCTCGGCCGGAAACTCTGCGAGGTGGCATCCATGGATCGGGCGTTCTTCGCGAACTCCGGGGCCGAGGCCAATGAAGCGGCCTTGAAGCTCGCGCGGCTGCATGGACACCGCAAAGGGGTCGAGGCGCCAGCTGTGATCGTCATGGAAGGGAGCTTCCATGGACGCACCCTGGGCACCCTGAGCGCCTCCGGAAGCCGCAAGGTGCAAGCGGGCTTCGAGCCCCTGGTGCCAGGCTTTCGGCGCGTGCCATTCAACGATCTCGGCGCCGTGCGCCAGGTGCGCGAGCGGGACCAGACCGTAGTCGCGGTGCTCGTCGAGCCCATCCTCGGAGAGGGCGGTATCCATATCCCGGACCCAGGCTACCTGAAGGGCCTGCGCAAGATCTGCGACGAAGCGGGCTGGCTCCTCATCCTCGATGAAATCCAGACCGGCATGTGCCGGAGCGGCTCGTGGTTCGCCTGGCAACAAGAGGAGGCGCGCCCGGACGTCATGACGGTCGCCAAGGCTCTCGGTAACGGCCTGCCGATCGGGGCGTGCCTTGCGCATGGCGCGGCCGCCGAGCTGTTCCATCCCGGACAGCACGGCTCGACATTCGGCGGTGGCCCTCTGGTAACGGCCGTGGGGCTCGCTGTCATCGAGACACTTGAAGCCATGCGTGCCTGGGAACGGGCCCAAACCCTGGGGGCACGACTGCTCGCCGACCTGCAAGAGCGGCTGCACGACACCGCGGGCGTCAAGGCGATCCGCGGCCAGGGCCTCCTTCTGGGCATAGAGCTCGATCGCCCCGCGCAGCCCGTCATGAAGCTCGCCTTGGACCGCGGCCTGCTGATCAATGTCACCGCCGAACGGACGGTCCGCCTGCTGCCGCCGCTCATACTGAGCGACGAGGAGGCCGGCCTCCTTGCGCAGGGAACGGTGGCCGCGATCCAGGAGTTCCTGGCGTCATGACCAGGCACTTCCTGAGTCTCATGGACTGCACGCCCAAGGAACTGCGCATGCTGGTCGAGCGCGCCGTCACGCTCAAGGCCATCCTGCGTCGGCGCGAACCTCACGAATATCTGCGCGGCTCGAGTCTCGCACTCATCTTCGAGAAATCCTCGACCCGCACGCGGGTCTCGTTCGAGGCCGGTATCACGCAACTCGGGGGCAACAGCATGTTCCTTGCCCCCGCCGAGCTCCAACTGGGACGGGGCGAGCCGCTCGAGGATACCGCGCGCGTGATCTCGCGCATGGTCGACGCCATCGTCATCCGCACCCACGAACACGCCAAGCTCACGGCCTTTGCCGCTCATTCGCAAGTCCCGGTCATCAATGCCCTGACCGACCGGTTCCATCCCTGCCAACTTTTGGCCGACATGCAGACCTACTTCGAGCACCGAGGCGACATCGCCGGGCGCACGGTGGCCTGGATCGGCGATGGCAACAATGTCTGCCAATCCTGGATCAATGCCGCGCGGCAGTTCGGCTTCACCCTACGCATCGCCACCCCGCCAGGCTACGGCCCGGACGCGGATATCCTCAGTGCCGCCGGGGACGCGGCGCGACCGGTCGCGAGCCCGGAGGAAGCGGCCACCGGTGCAGACCTCATCGTGACGGATACCTGGGCGAGCATGGGACAGGAATCAGAGAAGGAGGTGCGCACGCGCGCCTTCCAGGGGTTCTGCGTCGACACGCGCCTCATGGAGATCGCCGCCCCCGATGCGCTCTTCATGCATTGCCTGCCCGCCTACCGCGGGGTCGAAGTGGCCGCCGATGTCATAGATGGACCGCGCAGCGTGGTCTGGGACGAGGCCGAAAACCGCCTCCACGCCCAGAAGGCGCTCCTGGAATTCCTGCTCGGCTGAGCCTGCCCCAGGAAATCCGGAGACCTATCGGCGGTAACCAAACAAGAGCCGCGGATAAGGCGCGCAGCGTCGGCAGAGGAAGGCAATCTGCCGGAAGAAGAGCCGCGCCTGCCCCCACACCTCTTGTGCGATCGCGCTGTCGAAACGGCGGCCGGTCGGGTTCGCGGCCTCCGGATCGATATGGTAGTAATGCACGATCAAGGGCTTGCCGTATAAGCGCATGCGGGCCTCGAAGGCCTGCAGTTTCGCCGGGGGCGTGGTCTTCTGGAAGGCAACGAGCAGGACTTCCGACTTCAATTTGCGCAAAAGGGCGGATTTGGCCGACACGCCACCGTTGCAGAGGACCGTCCCCGAAACATCGGCGGGATCGGCCGCGCTCGCCTGAATGGACTGGAGGGCCCCCGCCCGCCCCCAACCGAAGGTCACGATCTTGCGGCCCGGTGCACTCAGGTAATGGAGTGCGGCGCGCTCGCGGGCGACCGAACGCCCATGCGTGCCGGTGGGTGCACTACCGTCTTTATGTTTGGACCCGAGCCCCATGGTCAGCACCCGGTAACCCTGCGCGCCCACGCGGTCGGCCCATGCCAGCGTATGCTGGTCGAGGCCCGCCTTGCCGGGCAACAGCAGAAGCCCGATGCGCGCCGATGGTGGGCCCGTGCGATACACGTCGAACCGACGACCGCTCTGTGTCGCCAGTTGCACGAACTTTCCGGAAAACGCCCGACACGATAAGTCGGGAAGCTTGTGGGCAAGCACCGAGGCGCTGACCAAGACCGCACCCAAGCCCGCCGCTATTCCACGCAACATCCTCACTCCTCGCGTTACGCCCGGTCCCGCGGCACGCATCATGCCGCCGGGCATTATGAGGGCTTACCCCATCGACCTCAAGCGTCGAAACCGGCGCCAGCTTGTGGGTTCGCGAAGCCTACCCCATTCGCGCCCCCGGACAAGAGCCGAGGACGATGAACGGGGGCGCGGGGGTGCCATGCGGACGGGGAGCGCCGGGAGCAACTTCCCAAGCCCCGGTGTATACTTCGCCGCATGCCTATCCCTTATATTTTTACCATGCAACGGGTGACGAAGGTTGTCCCGCCGTCGCGCGAAATTCTCAAGAATATCTCGCTGTCATTCTTTCCCGGCGCCAAGATCGGCGTACTCGGATTGAACGGCGCGGGCAAATCGACCCTCTTACGGATTATGGCCGGCGTCGACCAGGATTTCGACGGCGAGGCCCAGCCGGCCTCCGGCGTCCGCATAGGTTACCTCGCGCAGGAGCCGGCGCTGGATCCGACCAAGGATGTCCGCGGAAACATCGAGGAGGGGGTGGCGGCCACGAAGGCCCTGCTCGAGCGCTTCAATACCATAAGCTTGAGGTTTGGCGAACCGCTCTCCGACGACGAGATGAACGCCTTGATCGAGGAGCAGGCAGCGGTCCAGAGCGAGATAGACGCAGTCGGCGCCTGGGACCTAGAGCGGAAACTGGAGATCGCCGCCGAAGCGCTGCGCCTGCCCCCCTTCGATGCCGACGTCACGGTGCTTTCGGGAGGCGAGCGGCGCCGCGTGGCGCTCTGCCGGCTGCTCCTGTCGGAGCCGGATATGCTCCTGCTCGATGAGCCCACCAACCATTTGGACGCGGAATCGGTCGCCTGGCTTGAGCGTTTCCTGAAGGACTACAAGGGAACGGTCGTGGCGGTGACCCATGACCGGTATTTCCTGGATAACGTGGCCGGCTGGATTCTCGAACTCGACCGCGGTCAAGGGATCCCCTGGGAGGGCAATTACTCCTCCTGGCTCGATCAAAAGGAAAAGCGCCTCGCCATCGAGGAAAAACAGGAATCCGCGCGGGCACGGACCATCAAGCGCGAGCTCGAATGGGTGCGCACGGCGCCCAAGGGGCGACATGCCAAGAGCCGCGCCCGACTGGCAGCCTACGAGGCCCTCATCGCGCAGGATACGGAACAACGCAACGAAACCCAGGACCTCTTCATCCCGGCAGGACCGCGGCTCGGGGACTTGGTCGTGGAGGCCTTGGATCTTGCGAAGAGTTTCGGCGACCGCCTACTCATGGAGCACGTGAACTTCAAGTTGCCGCCCGGGGGCATAGTGGGGGTCATAGGCCCGAACGGCGCGGGCAAGACTACGCTTTTTCGCATGATCGTGGGCGAAGAGAAACCTGACGGTGGCGCGCTGCGCGTCGGTCCCAGCGTCGTGCCCGCGTACGTGAGCCAGACTCGCGACGCCCTGGATGGCAATAAGACCGTGTGGGCCGAGATCTCCGGCGGCTCAGACATGATCCTGCTCGGCAAACGCGAGGTCTCCTCGCGCGCCTATGTCGGGCGCTTTAATTTCCGCGGCGCCGACCAGCAAAAGTTCGTGAAAGACCTGTCGGGGGGTGAACGCAATCGCGTCCACCTCGCCAAACTGCTGAAAAGTGGCGGCAATCTCCTGCTACTCGACGAACCGACCAATGACTTGGACGTGGATACCTTGCGGGCACTGGAAGAAGCCCTGCTCGAATTCGGTGGTTGCGCCATCGTCATATCCCATGACCGGTGGTTCCTCGACCGCGTGGCGACCCACATCCTGGCATTCGAAGGCGAAAGCCAGGTCGTATGGTTCGAGGGCAACTACGCAGACTACGAGGTCGACCGCAAACGACGCCTGGGCGTGGAGGCTGATCGGCCCACCCGCATAAAGTACAAGCGGCTGGCCTGACGTCGTGCGTAGCTCCGGGGGTCGGTCCGGCGATGCCCTTGCAGGGCGAGGCCAGGACACGGTGGCCACGCGCGGCCTCCTCTGGTCGACGATCAAAAGGCTTGCCCCCTACCTATGGGAATACCGGCTGCGCGTGGGATTCGCGCTCGCCTCGCTCATCGTGGCGAAGGCGGCCGGGGTGGCGGTTCCCCTGGTTCTGAAAGACATCGTCAACGACCTCGACTCCGAGCGCTCTATACTCATCGTACCCGTGGCACTGCTCGCCGCCTACGGCGGCTTGCGATTCGCCAACTCGCTCTTCGGCGAACTACGCGACCTCGTGTTCGCGCGCGTCAAGCAGCGTGCTGTTCGGCGCGCGGCCACGACGGTCTTCCGTCACCTCCATACCCTGTCCCTGCGATTCCATCTGGATCGACAAACAGGTGCGGTGGCGCGCGACATAGAACGCGGCAGTCGCGGCATCGCGCTGCTCTTGAACGTACTGCTCTTCAATATCATCCCCACGATCGTCGAGATCGCGCTCGTAGCCGGCATCCTGATCGCCAAATTCCGCTTCTGGTTCGCGGTCATCACGTTTTGCACGCTCGCACTCTATGTCGGCTTCACCTTGTTCATCACGGAATGGCGCACGGTCTTCAGACGATCGATGAACGACATGGATTCGCGCGCCAACAACCACGCGGTGGACAGCCTCCTGAACTACGAAACGGTGAAGTTTTTCGCCAATGAGGACTACGAATCCGGACGCTATGATGCCCATCTCGCCCAATGGGAAGATGCCGCCGTCAAAAATCAGTCATCGCTCGCCTTTCTGAACGCAGGACAAGCGGCCATCATCGCGGTCGGCACCACAGGCCTCATGCTGCTCGCGGCCCAAGGTGTCGCGAACCACACCATGACCATAGGCGACCTCGTACTGGTCAACGCATTCCTGATCCAGCTCTTCATGCCCCTGCACTTCCTGGGCTTCGTTTATCGCGAGATCAAGCATTCACTCGCGGACATGGAAAGAATGTTCGCTTTGCTGGACGCGCCGATCGATATCGCCGATGCTCCGGGGGCGCCCGATCTCGCGATTACGCGTGGCGAGGTGCGATTCGATCACGTGGCCTTCTCCTACGGCGGCCAGCCGCTCCTCGATCATGTCGACTTCACGGTCGCGCCCCAATCGACCACCGCAGTGGTGGGGCCGAGCGGTTCGGGGAAATCGACCGTCATGCGGCTCTTGGCACGCCTCTATGATCCCGAGGACGGCCGCATCCTGATCGATGGCCAAGACATTCGCGCCGTGACACAAAAGAGTCTGCGGCAGGTGATCGGCATCGTCCCGCAAGACCCGGTCCTCTTCAACGACAGCCTGTATGCCAACATCGCCTACGGTCGTCCGGGCGCAAGCCTCGATGAGGTGCGAGAGGCCGCGGAACTGGCCCATCTGGGCCGCTTCATCGCCGCCCTGCCGGACGGTTACGAAACCCGGGTAGGTGAACGCGGCTTGAAGCTCTCGGGCGGCGAGAAACAGCGCGTGGCGATCGCCCGGACCCTACTGAAGCGCCCCCGGATTCTGCTCTTTGACGAAGCCACATCGGCCCTGGATGCCGCCTCCGAACGGGTGGTGCAGGAGGGCCTCGCGCTGCTCGCCCAGCGCCGGACGACGATCGTCGTGGCCCATAGGCTCGCGACCATACAGCACGCGGACCAGATCCTTGTCATGCGCGAGGGACGCATCGTGGAACGCGGGCGCCATCGCGAACTCATTGCACAAGGCGGCCTCTACGCGGAACTCTGGGCCCTGCAGCAAGAGACGCACCGGCCGCCACACGCGGATCCAGTACCGACGCTAAAGGCCTTGGGCCAATAAAAGTCCAGCCAATAGGATCGCGACCGACAACAGACCTATGGTGCGCCCGACGATGCGCGTGGCGCCGAACTGGCCTGTGCGCAGGCCGCGGGGGCCGAGCACCGTGTCATGCCAAGCCGTAAGCGCGAGCACCAGCCCGACCATCACAAGCTTTGCACCCAAGGTGATACCAAAGGGATCCGACCAAAACCTGGCCTGCAGGAACATCTCGGGGCCTACGCCGATAACCCAGAGCAGCAAAGGGCCAGTCACGATCAAAGTGCCGAGCGCCACATAAGCCACGGGACGAAACGCGCGGCCAAGGGCCTCGGGGATACCGGCCCCAGGCGCCGCGCGCGCCGCCGGCACGACCGCAAACACGAAAAACAACACACCGCCCACCCACGTGGTAGCGGCCAACACATGGAGCGCGATCAGCGCCAGGAATATGGCTTCACCCATCCACGCGCTCCATCAGGTATTCACGCAGCACGACCGCGTTATTGTGGGTCTCGTCACGCGCCGCGTACGCCAGCACGACCCCGCTCTCGCACGCCGCGACCACCAGCGCATCAGCGACCTCCGGATGAGCGCGCAGTTCAGCCAAGTAACGTCGACGAAATTCCAGGAAACGCGCAGGCTTATGCCCAAACCATTGGCGTAGCGGGGTCGTGGGTGCGGCGTCCCGAGCCCATCCGGCCAAGCCCGCGGCCGCCTTGCTGAGGCCCCGCGGCCACACCCGATCGACCAGCCAACGTGGAGGCTCGTCGGGCCCCACCGGCTCATAGATACGACGCGCGATGATGCGCGGCGCACACCCGCGATTCACGCCGCCTGCTGAACGATCTTCAGGGCATCGCCGAGCGATTGCAGCCCCACGGCGGCAAGCTTGCCGTCGACCACCAGCGCCGGCACGGTACGCACACGCAGGTTCGCGACCAGCGCCCGCCCGACGGGCTCGGCGATATCAAGAACCTGATAGTCGATCGGCTGGCGGCGCGCCACCTCACTCCACACCTGCTCGGCCTGCGGGCACACGGGACACCACTTCGAGACCAATAGTCGCACTTCCATCGCACACCTCCACAAACCATCGTTTGGAGCCACTCTACGAGTCGCACCTGGCACGGCTCCTTGATGGCCATCAAGGATGACGGGGCCGCGGCTGTATGGTAATGATAGCGGCCGGCGCGACAAGCGCCCAGGAGACTTCATGGACAGCCAACTCATCGAGAGCTTCACACACCACCATCGCGCGCTCGACAACACCTTCGCAGAGGCGCGATCAGCCGCCGAAGACGGCGACTTCGCACGCGCAAGCCAGGCGCTGCAAGCCTTTCGTGAGGCCCTTGAGCGCCATATGGGGGCGGAGGAGACCTGGCTCTTTCCAGCCTACGAAGCCCAGCACGGCCCCGACAACGCCATGACCGCCATCCTTCGCAAGGGACATCGTGACCTACGCGGATTCTTCGAGGAGATCGCCGAGGCCTTGGAGCAGGCCGAGGGCGAGGAGGCCGTGGCGCTCATAGGCACGGTGGGCCAGATCCTCCAGCACCACGACGAGAAGGAGGAGCAGGAGTTTTACCCGGCGGTCGCCCCGCTCTTAAAGGATGCGGGCCCAGCTATCAAGGCGCTGGGGGCGTAACGCCGCGGCGCACCGCCATGGCGCGGCCCAAAGCCGCGATCTCGGGCGCACCGAGCAGGGCGCGGGCGCGCGGCAGGATCACGGTATTCTCGGCCTCCATGTGGGCGCGCATGCGGCTCACATAAGGTTCGATGGGAAGATCGGTCGGTGTGGCGGGGAGCGCCCGCAGGATGCGCTCAAGGGGCGCATAGGTGCGCTCCAGATCCCGATGCTCGGCCATCAGACGCGCCATGGCCGCAGCAAGCGCGCCATCGCCCTCACGTTCAAGCAGGGGCGCGAGATCGTGCTCTTCATCCTCATGGTGCCAACGCCCCGCCTGCGCGAAATAAGCCCACACCCGCTCGGCCGCCAGCTGCGCATCGCGGTCGCCGCCGTGAGCCCGCACATGGGCCTTCAAGCGCACAAGCGTCGCGCAATGCCCCTCGATGCGCTCGTGACAGGCCGCTAGGAGCCCCAAGGGGTCGTCGAAGCCAGGCGCAGCCTGCGCGCCCTTCTCGCCGATATGCATGGCATCACCTCCGTCTTCGCGTCATCAAGGCTCGGCGCAGCGCATGCACTGGACATCGTAGCGATCCAGCCAGACCCGCAAGGCCTCCATGGCCTTGGGTCCGGTCACGAGATCGGCGAACGCGGTCGCGGGTTCGACAGGCCGCACCTTGGCAAGCCAGGCATCCGTATACGGACCGATGTTGACTAGGTGCGGGGTCTCGAGGACCGCGGCGTTCACCTCCTCCACCGTCCCTTCGAACGGGCAGGGCACGCCGCCTGCCCACTTGCCGCTCTCGAGGGTCGCCACGTGGCGGCCCTTGTTCAGGTGCGTGCCGACCTTCTTGATGCGGATCTTCTGCACGCGCCCGGCCATGGTCTGCGCGGCATCCGTGATACCGAGAACCACAAGGCCGTTCTCGTCGGGACGCGCCCACACATAGTCGAGGTCATAGAAAAGATCGTCCGGCAGCTCGCATCCGCGGTACTCTGTCATGCCTTGTGCTCCTTGGGTTTCAGTGTAAGGATCGGGCCACAACGCCCACCTTGACTGCCATCAAGGCCGCCCCGATCCCGCTTCGTCCCGCCATTGCGCGAGCCGCGCGCGATCGGTGATATGAATGTCGTTGCCAGCGACCGAAATGAGCCCCAGATCGCGCAAGGCCGCAAGCACGCGCGAGAAGGTTTCGGCCTTGACCCCAAGGCGCGAGGCCACAACGTTCTTGTGGACCTGGATATGAACGTCCCCCGAATTGGCGTCGGCCGGGGATTGGTCAAGCAGGTAGCCCGCCACACGCTGTCCGGCGGTCTCCAGCGTCAGGGCCTGCACATCGTTGATGAGCTGGTGCAGACGCATGCTGATGCTCGCCAACATGCGCAGCGCCATGCCGCCGTTGGCCTTCAATATCCTCACGAAGTCGCCGGTCGGGATCTCCACGAGCACGGCATCGGACAGGGCGGCGGCATAGACCGGATAGTGGCCGCCCAGGAACACGACAGCCTCCCCAAATGTCTGTCCGGCCATCAGGATCTCGATCACCTTCTCGTTGCCCTGGGGCGAGAGCCGATAGAGGCGCACGGAGCCCGTCACGATGAAATAGAAGGCGCTGGCCTGATCGCCTTCAGCGAACAAGTTCTCGTGGGCCTTGAGGGTGCGTCGTTTGGCATGGCCGAGCAGCTGCTCGATCTCGTCCGGGAACAGTCCCGCAAAGAGTGGCGCCTTGTGGACCGCCTTCAAATCCTCATGCATGGCCACCTCCTCCTGTTACTATAGGCGCCCTTCGCGCCCCGCGCTCAGGTGACCGTCCGATGGAGCTTTTCGAACCCGCCGACAATAGCGGCATACTCCCCATCGCCTATTTCCATGCCCTGGCGCGCCTAGGCGGTGAGGGACTGATCCTGATAGAGCCGGCGCGGTCCTTCGTGAGCTTAGGCGCGTTCGACGATGCAGCAAGCTGCCTGGACCAGGACTATTGCCGCACCCACGACATCCCGGTCATGCGGCGCGAGACCGGCGGCGGCATGGTGCTGCTGGGCCCGGGCCAGGTCTTCTATACGCTGGTCCTAAGACGACCCCACGCCACCGTGCCAAGCCGGGTCGACGAGGCCTATCGGCACCTCTCCGAAGCCCCGATCGCAGTCTATCGCCGTTTCGGCATCGATGCCCGGCTGCGCCCTATCAATGATATTGTCACAGCTGAGGGGTGCAAGATCGGCGGGCAAGGCGCGGGCGACATCAACGGGCGCTTCTGCTTCGTCGGCAGCATCCTGCTCGATTTCGATACCGACCTCATGCATCGCGTGGTCAAGCTGCCGGATGAGGATTTGCGCGCCCCCCTTAAGGCCGGCCTGGATGAGGGACTCACATCCATCTACGCCCGCACCGGGACGCACCCAGAGCCTGTGGCCGTCAAACGTGCCCTGACCGAGGCCTTCGCGCCACTCCTCGGAGGTCTCACGCCGCGTGCCGTGCCCACCTGCCTTCTTACCAAGGCGCACGAGGTGGCCCGCGAGTTGAGTGACCCGCAGGTCGTGAACTCCGACGACACCCAGCCCCGGCCGCTCTTCAAGGTGCGCGAAGGGCTCTATCTCTGCCAACGCGCAATCGTGACCGCTACCGGCCGCATCGTCGTATCGCTCACGATCCAGGATGACCGCATAAGAACCGTGGCCCTGCGCGCGGCCTCGGGAGACGCGCCCATCAACCTATCATCCCTCGTCGGCCGGCCACTCGAGCACGCAGCACTCCTAGCCGCCCTCCCCAACCTCTCCGCCCTCGGCGTCGAGCGCGACGCCTTCATCGCGGCGCTCTTAGGTGCGCCAAGCTAAGCCACGAAGCGCCGGGCATTACGGAATATCTCGAACCACGGGCCGTACTCGCCCCAAGCTGGTGGGTGCCAGGAATTGGCGACCGTGTGAACCGCCCGTTCCGGGTGCGGCATGAGGATGGTGAAGCGGCCGTCCGGGGTCGTGAGTCCGGTGATGCCGCCGGTCGACCCGTTGGGATTGCGCGGATAGACCTCGGTCGGACGCCCGTAGTGATCCACATAACGCGCCGCCACGAGCCGTTCGTGCTCCAGCACGCCACGGCCCTCGGACGTCAATACCACGCGGCCCTCGCCATGGGCGACCGGCACCGGGAGGCGGGCGCCGGCCATGCCCGCAAGCAATACGGAAGGATTATCCGGAAGCTCCACCAACACGGTGCGCGACTCAAATTGTTCGGAGCGGTTGCGCACGAACGATGGCCAGGCCTCGGCACCCGGTATAAGCGGCCGCAGATGCGCCATCATCTGGCAACCGTTGCAGACCCCAAGGGCAAAGGTGTCGGGGCGCTCGAAGAAGGCCGCGAATTGCCCGCGCAGCCCCTCATGAAAGAGGATCGATTTGGCCCAACCGCCGCCCGCTCCCAGCACGTCCCCGAACGAAAAACCGCCACAGGCCGCAAATCCCGCGAAGGATGCGAGATCCTCGCGGCCTGCGAGCAAATCGCTCATGGTGACGTCCACCGCCTCGAAGCCTGCCGCCATGAAGCCCGCCGCCATCTCGCGCTGGCCATTGACTCCCTGCTCGCGGAGGATGGCCACGCGAGGCCTCGTCGAGGCCAGATGCGGGGCGAGCGGCACATCCACATCGAAGGGCACATGGGCATGCAGGCCCGGATCGGCCGGGTCGGCCAATAGCGCATAGGACTCAGCCGCGCTCTGCGGCTCGTCACGCAAGGCCTGCATGCGGAACGAGGTCTCGGCCCAGAGGCGCTCATAAGCCATGCGGTCGCCTTCCAGGAACACGCGGCCGCAATGGCGCACGATAATGTCGCGTCCCGGGCGCACAGTCCCTATGCGCCTCGTGTAACGCAGCAGACCCTTCTTCTTCAGGGCCCCGAAAATCCCTTCGCGGGAGGCGGCCGGCACTTGCAATACCGCGCCCAATTCTTCGTTGAACAAGGCCGCCACGGGGTCGAGGCCGAGGCCCGTGATATCGATGTCGAGGCCGCACTTGCCGGCGAACGCCATCTCGCACAAAGTGACGAACAGGCCGCCGTCCGAACGGTCGTGGTAGCTTAGAAGCAGCCCAAGCTCATTCAGGGCCTGGACGACCCCGAAAAACAGCTTGAGGAGCCGCGGGTCATCCACGTCGGGCGGGCGGCCGCCCTCGAGCCCATAGACTTGCGCGAGCGCCGATCCGCCCAAACGATCCTTACCGTGCCCGAAATCGACGAGAAGCAGTTCCGTGTCGCCCGCGACCACGCACTGCGGCGTCAAGGTCTTGCGCACATCGATGACCGGGGCCGCCGCCGTTACGACCAAAGACACGGGCGCGCGCACCTCCTGCCGATCACCATGCGCCCGCCACTGCGCGCGCATGGACAGGGAGTCCTTGCCGACTGGAATGGCGATACCGAGGGCCGGACACAGCTCCAGACCCACGGCCTCGACGGCATAATAAAGGGCGGCGTCCTCACCTTCACTGCCGGCGCTCGCCATCCAGTTGGCGGACAGCTTCACATCCGGGAGGCGCCGGATGCGCGCGGCCGCCAGATTGGTCAGCGCCTCGCCGATCGCCATGCGCGCCGAGGCCGGGGCGTCGATCACCGCGACCGGTGCGCGCTCGCCCAGGGCCAGCGCCTCGCCCGTCGTATCCCCATAACCGGTTGCAGTCACGCCCACATCTGCCACCGGCACCTGCCAGGGACCCACTGTCTGGTCACGGCACACAAGCCCCGATATGCTGCGATCGCCGATCGTCACAAGGAACTCCTTGCTCGCGACCCCAGGCAGGGTGAGGACACGGGCGACGGCCTCGTAGATATCGAGCGATCGAGTCGCCACGGCGCGCGATGGACGGCGCACGGATCGCACATCGCGCTTCATGCGCGGCGGGTCCCCAAGAAAGAGGCTGAGCGGGAGATCGACGGGATAGGGCGCGCCGCGATCAGCGAAATGCGCATCATGCACCCGCAGCCGCTGCTCTTCGGTCACACGACCGACAAGAGCCGCGGGGCAGCGTTCGCGCTCGCAAAGCACCATGAAAAGCGCAAGCGCGTCCTCGCGCACCGCCAGGACATAGCGCTCCTGCGCCTCGTTGCACCAGATCTGCATGGGCGACATCTGCGGCTGGCCGTTCCAGATGGCGCGCATCTCGATGTCAGCACCGCGATGCGCGCCGTGGACGATCTCGGGTAGCGCGTTCGAGAGGCCCCCTGCCCCGACATCGTGGATGGAGAGGATGGGGGTGTCTGCGCCCAAGGCTATGCACGCCTCGATGACCTCCTGAGCGCGCCGCTGCATCTCGGCATTGCCGCGCTGCACAGAAGCGAAATCCAACTCTTGCTGACCGCCGCCACTGGCGCCGCTGGAGGCGGCCCCGCCTCCGAGCCCGATCAAAAGCGCGGGACCGCCCAAGACCACAAGGGGGGTCCCGACGGGCAGGTCGCGCTTGGTCACCTGCGAAGGCCGCACGATACCGGCCCCGCCCGCCAGCATGATGGGCTTGCGGTAACCATAGACTGCGCCCGCACTCTCGAGCTCGAAAGATCGGAAATAGCCGAGGATGACCGGGCGACCGAACTCATTATTGAAGGCCGCCGCCCCGACGGGGGCCTCGAGCATGATATCGAGCGCGCTTGCGAGCCGCTCCGGTGCCCCGCGATCGACCTCCCAAGGACGCAGGGCGTCCGGCAGACGCAGATCAGAGACCGAGAAGCCCGCGAGGCCTGCCTTGGGGTGCCCCCCCAAGCCCGTCGCGCCCTCGTCGCGGATCTCGCCCCCGGCCCCGGTGGCCGCCCCTGGATGAGGCGAGATCGCAGTCGGATGGTTGTGAGTCTCGACCTTGAGCAGTATGGGTACGGGCTCTTGGTGGGTGATGTAGCGCCGAGTCTCTCCGTCGACGAACAGGCGCGACCCGAGTGGCGCCCCCTCAACGACTGCCGCGTTATCGGCGTAGGCGCTCAGAAGACCCCCCGGACTCGCCTTGGCGGTCTCGCGTATCATCGCGAACAGCGACCGCTCGCAAGGTCTCCCGTCGATCGAAAAATCGGCATTGAATATCTTATGGCGGCAATGCTCGGAATTCGCCTGCGCGAACATCATGAGCTCAGCATCGGTCGGATTGCGGCCGAGGCCAGTAAAGGCCTCCAGTAGATAGCGGCGCTCCTCGTCCGAAAGCGCGAGACCCAAGATCCGATCAGCATGGATCAGGGCGTCGATTCCCTCGCCCAAAACGTCGATTACGGACCCCGGCGCCGGGGTCGCATCCAACCACAGGGCGGCGCTGTCGGCCGGATCGGCGAGCACCGTTTCGGTCATGCGGTCGTGGATGAGCGCGGCTACGCGGTCGCATTCCTCGGCGCTCAGAACCCGCTCGGAGGCCAGATGCCAGACGATCCCGCGCTCAAGCCGCACCACCGACTGCAGGCCGCATCGGCGGGCGATGTCGGTTGCCTTGCTCGACCATTCGGAAATGGTCCCAAGCCGCGGGACCACGAGGAAGGTGCGTGACTCAGGCGCAATCGGTAGCGGCGGTGCGCCGTAATCCAATAACGCCGCCAACACCTTCTCTTCAGCGTCGGACAGCGGGCCATCGAGGTGCGTGAAATGCCGATAGCGGGCCGCCACCGCCGTAATCGGCGCCACCTGCGTCAGGCGTCGAAGCATACGTTCCGCGCGAAACGCCGCAACGGCCGCCGGGCCGTCAAAACTCAAGGTCATATGCGTCATCGACGTCGGCTCCGCGACCTCTTGCCCAGACTCGGGCCCCTCAAGGGGGGGCGCAAGACCCCCGATCCACCACCTCGCGCCACGCGCCTACTGCGTTGACGTGGCGGGCGACGCCAGCGGCACGCTACCTGCACTCTCCCCTTTGGAATTGGCGTGCGTATTGCTTAACGGCGGCCCGCTCATTCCGGGCGGAGCCTTCTGGGATGACTTGGCCGTGGCAGATGACTGGGAGGTGGCCGGGGGCGACTGCGTCGCCGCGGGGGCCACGGGGCCCGCCGGCGGCTCGGCCTCGCGGCCGGTCCCGGGCGCCTGTCGCGTCGTCGTGGACGGGAGCACCTGTCCATTCACCGCGTAGCGACTGTGATCGGGCGGCGTCGACATGCCGGATGGGATCTGCAGGGGCGGCAACGGGGGCGGCACTACATAAGCCGGCGCCCGACATCCGCCCCCCGTCGATGCACACCCCGAAAGACCCACGCCTGCCACAATCACCACCGCCAACCATCCATACCTCATAGCTTGATCCCCGCCTGCTGTAATGCGTCTCGAACCGCCGACTGCCTGTCGCCGGATAACGGTGTCAATGGAAGCCGCAGACGGGGCCCGATGAGGCCCATCGCGTGCAGCGCCCACTTCACGGGAATCGGATTCGACTCCACGAATAAGGCCTGATGCAAGGCCGTAAGCGTCGCGTCCGCCCGTCGCGCACCCTCGCGATCACCCACGAAGATCGCCTCCCACGCCTCGCTCATCGCCCGCGGCGCGACATTCGCCGTCACTGAGATCACGCCCTGGGCCCCGAGGAGCCCGAGCGCGACACCCGTCGCGTCATCGCCGCCATAAAGGGCGAAATCCGGACCGCACGAGGCGCGTATGGCGCGCGCCCGGTCCAGGTTCCCGGTCGCCTCCTTGATGCCCACGATACCCGGCACTCTCGCAAGCCGCGCCACGGTCTCCGGCAACATATCGCACGCCGTGCGGCTCGGAACGTTATACAGAATCACGGGGACATCGACGGCATGCGCGATCGCCGAGAAATGCTGGAAGAGCCCTTCTTGTGTCGGTTTGTTGTAATAAGGGGTCACGACCAGACAGGCCGAAGCCCCCGCCTCGGCCGCCGCGCGACTCAAGGCGATGGCCTCCGAGGTGGCGTTGGCGCCGGTCCCGGCGATGACAGGCAGCCGCCCCGCCAGCGCCCGCACCACGTGCGCGATGACCGCCACATGCTCGTCGACATCCAAAGTCGACGCCTCGCCGGTCGTTCCGACCGCTACGATGCCGTGAGTTCCGGCATGGAGATGGAAGTCGAGAAGCCTGTCTAGGGCTGCAAAATCGACAGCGCCATCGTCACGCATGGGCGTCACGATGGCGACAAGACTACCGCGAATCATAAGCCGGCCCACAGTAAAAGCGCGATACTACTTGCCATACCGCTGGCAAGCAAGGGAAGGGCTGCATGGCAGCGCCCCGATCGGGACAGGCAAAGAAACGCATGGCGATCCGGCAAGTCGCTGCCAGCCGGACCCCCTGGGGCTCCCGCCCCCGCCGCCCCTGCCCTGGGCACGCGACCTTAATGCGCAAGGACCCTTTGCACCACCGTCCGCAACTCGTCATTACGGTAAGGCTTGGCCACGGCCTCGCAAAAGCCGTAGTGCTTATAATTGGCCATGATCGGATCGTTGGAGTAACCGCTCGACACGATTACTTTGGCCTTGGGGTCGAACTCCAAGAGCTTGCGCACGGCCTCGCGCCCGCCCATGCCTCCCGGTATCACGAGATCCATGATCACGAGATGATAGGGCCGCTCCTCGTCGACCGCCCCCTTATAGGCAGCGAGCGCCTCCGCTCCGTCCTTTGCGTAGCCGACCTCGTAGCCGAAATGGGTAAAAAGTCGGCCCAGAACATCACGAATGAACGACTCGTCATCCATGATCAGGATGCGTCCGTGGCCCGGGCGCACACGCCCCGCGGGGTTGGTGGCGGACGGGAGGCCCTTGTCGGAAGCTGGCAACAAGATCCGGAACGTCGCACCCCGGCCGACGTCGGAGTCGACTGTGATCACGCCGCTATGCTTGCGGACAATGGAATAAGTCGTGGCGAGCCCAAGTCCGCTGCCCTTTTGTTTCGTGGTGAAGTAGGGGTCGAAAATCCGCGCCTGATTCTCCTTGCTAATCCCCGTGCCCTCATCGGCGCACACGATTTCGGCATAGTGCCCCGGGGCTAAACCATGCCCCTCGCCCCCCGTGAGTCGCACTTCGTTGACAATGACACGTATCCGCCCACCCTCCGGCATGGCCTGCTGCGCGTTCAAGACGAGGTTGTGCACGACCTGACGAATCTGCCCCTCATCGGCCTCCACCACCACGTGGCCGTTCACCGACACCTCACAGAGAATGTTCGATCCACGCGAGGCGAACTCGGCCGAATCGCGCACTACCGAACCTATGTCAATCGGCCTTTTGACCGGCGCCCCGCCTTTGGAGAAGGTCAGGAGCTGCTGCGTAAGATCCTTGGCCCAAAGGGCGGCGCGCTCCGCCTCCTCAAGCCTGTCATAGACCTGCTCACCCGCTGATGTATAAAGCTTGGCAAGCGAGATGTTGCCCATGATCGCCGTAAGAATATTGTTGAAGTCATGGGCGATAGCGCCGGCCAAAAGCCCTACAGATTCGAGCTTGCTGGCCTTCTGGCGCTCTTCCTCGAGCCGCTGCGCATCGGTCACGTCGCGAAACACCACGGCAGTTCCCCGCAACTGCCCCTCGGCATCGCGCATCGGCATAATTCCGGTCGCCACCGCGCACTCGCGCAAGTCGCGACGAATCAATATCCCCTCCCGGTCCGGTCCGCCGTAGCCCACGCGCTCGCTGCCGCCACTCACGACCTCGGCAATGAAAGGCGCCTCGCGCACCACGAACACCTCCGTAAGCGGTCGCCCGACGGCCTCTTCCTGGCTCCACCCTGTGAGCTGCTCGGCCGCGCGATTGATCAAAACGACGCGCCCACCGATATCGGTCGCGATCACGCCGTCACCTATCGAGCGCAAGGTGACCGCGAGACGCTCCTTCTCCAGCGCCAAGGCCTCGGCCACCCGGCGCTGATCGTCGATGTCGGTGGCCGCGCCGAGCCACGCGCGCACCCGTCCCCGGGCGTCATGTTCGGGCTGGATATGCACGAGATGCCAACGATAACTCTGGTCGCGGCCCCGTTTAAGCCGCACCTCCGCGGACAATTCGGCGCCCCCGAGCAAGGCCTCGCGCCACACATGCTTCTTCCCTTTGAAGTCATCGGCATGCACGACGTCCTCCAAGGCAAGCCCGCTTACGCTCTCGCTATCGACACGGAAGTAGCTCAACGTTCGCTGATTCACGTACTCGAAACGCAGGTCACGAGTTATGATCCAGACGAGCTGCGGTACGAAATCGGCCAGATTCCGGTAGCGGCGCTCGCCCCGCCGCTGCACCTCCGCCACCTGTCGCGCGCGCTCGCGGCGCTCGCTCTCTTGTATGAGCCGCGCCTGGGCCTTGATCTGCCGATTCTTGCGAAATAGATCCGCGAAGACCGCAACCTTGGAGCGCAAGATCTCGATATCGAAGGGCTTAAACAGATAGTCGACCGCGCCGAGCGAATAGCCCTTGTAGACGTACTGTTCTTCCTTGTTGATCGCCGTCACAAAAATGATCGGGATTGAGCGCGACTTGCGGCGCTTGCGGATGAGGCTCGCGGTCTCGAAGCCGTCCAATCCGGGCATCTGGACGTCCAGCAGAATGACGGCGAACTCGGTGCGCAACACCTCCTTCAGCGCCTCGTCGCCGGACAAGGCCTTGACCACATCGTATTCCGGATTATCCAACGATTCGGCCACTGCCGTTACGTTTTCGGGGCGATCGTCGACGACCAGAATCTTGATTTTCTCGTCGCTATCCACGATACGCTCCTATGAAACCGCCTCGGGAGTGCCGGTCTTGAGCCAGCGTTTGACCATACGCAAGAGCGCCGCGGCATCCACAGGCTTCGTTATGTAATCCGATAAGCCCGCTGCCAGCGACTTTTCGCGGTCCCCTTTCATGGCCTTCGCGGTGAGCGCAATGATCGGCAGATCCTTGTAGCGATCAATCCGTCGAATCGCCTGGCTGGTCTCGTAACCATCCATATTCGGCATCATGATATCCATGAGCACGACATCGACATCCTCGCTTTCTTGAAGGATCTCGATGGCTGCCGCACCGCTCTCGGCGAATACCACGTTCAGTTTGTGGTTCTCAAGGACGCTCGATATGGCGAAAATGTTGCGCACGTCGTCGTCGACCACGAGCACCTTCTGCCCCGAAAAGGCCAGGGTATCGTCGTCGCTCGCGGCACTATCAGCCTCGAATACGATCGCCTCCCCGAAGTCGGCGGCCGGCTCGCGCCCGCCTTCGTCCTCGACCTCCTGCCCCGTATAGGCCTCGGGCAGGTAGAGCGTAAACTCGCTGCCCTCGCTCTCAACACTACGAAGATGGATCTCACCCCCGAGAAGTCGCGAGATTTCGCGGCTGATAGTAAGACCAAGCCCGGTGCCACCATACTTGCGGCTTGTGGTCGCATCTACCTGCTGAAAGGCCTCAAAAATGAGCCGCTGCTTGTTATCGGCGATCCCGATACCGGTGTCGCGGACCGTGAAGGCCACAACGACCTGGGACTCGCGCAAAGTGTCAGCCTGAAACATGGAGCGGTTGCCCCGGTAACGGTAGGCCTCAAGGGCGATGGTTCCGCTATCGGTGAACTTGAAGGCGTTCGATAGCAGATTCTTCAACACCTGCTGGAGCCGCTGGCCGTCCGTGAACATCGCCTCCGGAACATCGCCTGCGACCTTAATGGTAAAGGCGATGTCCTTCTGTTGTGAGACCGCGCGGAAGTCCCGGACCACGTAGTCGATAAGCTCGGCGACCTTCGTGTTGCTGGCGACGATGCCCATCTTGCCCGCCTCGACCTTGGAGAGGTCAAGGATCTCATTGATGAGGTTCAGGAGATCGCGCCCGGAGGCGTAGATCGTATTGGCGAACTGCACCTGCTTGCTGTTTAGGTTGGCATCGCGGTTCTCGGCCAGGAGCTTGGCCATGATCAACAGGCTGTTGAGCGGCGTCCGCAACTCGTGCGACATATTGGCCAAGAACTCGGATTTGTATTTGGAGATCATGGCGAGCTGCTCGGCCTTTTCCTCGAGCGACAGGCTCGCCATCTCCACCTCCTGATTCTTGATCTCGAGCAGCGTAGCCTTTTCCTCAAGCTCCTTGGCCTGGGCCTCAAGTTCGCCATTCGAGTTCTGAAGCTCCTGGAGCAGCTCCTCTGTGCGCATCGAGGCGCCCATGATGTTCAGCACCACGCCAATACTCACCATGAGCTGATCGAGAAACACCCGATGGATTGAGTTGAACGACTGGAACGAGGCAAGCTCGATCACCGCCAGTACGTCGCCCTCGAACAGCACAGGCAACACCAGGATGTTGGCGGGACCGGCGTAGCCGAGCCCGGAGGCGACGCGAATGTAGTCGTCGGGTACGGTGCCAAGAACGATGGGCTTCTTCTCAAGAGCACACTGGCCGACGATTCCCTCGCCGAACTCAAAGCTCGTGGGAACTGAGGCGCTCTTGTTGTAGGCGTAGGACGCGATCAGGTCCAGGCGGTTCTCTTCGACGTTGACGCTGTAAAAGGCCCCATGCTGAGCGGACACGAGCGGGGTGAGTTCGCTCATGATGAGCCGGGAGACCGCCGACAGGTTCTTCTGGCCCTGCATCATGGCCGAAAAGCGCGCCAGATTGGTCTTGAGCCAATCCTGCTCCATGTTTTTCTCGGTGGTCTCCTTCAAGTTTTTGATCATCTGGTTGATGTTGTCTTTGAGCGCGAGAACCTCGCCCTCAGCCTCAACCGTAATCGAGCGCGTGAGATCACCCTTGGTCACCGCCGTGGATACCTCGGCGATCGCGCGTACCTGTGCCGTCAAGTTGCCGGCCAGCTGGTTCACGTTCTCGGTCAAATCCTTCCAGGTGCCAGCAACCCCCGGCACCTTGGCTTGACCGCCGAGCTTGCCCTCGATGCCCACTTCCTTGGCAACACGCGTCACCTCGGCCGCGAAGGACCGCAGCTGGTCGACCATGGTGTTGATGGTGTCTTTCAATTCCAGGATTTCGCCGCGCGCATCGACTGTGATCTTCTGCGACAAATCGCCCTTCGCGACGGCGGTTGTGACAAGCGCTATATTACGCACCTGCGAGGTCAAATTGCCGGCCAGCTGGTTTACGTTCTCAGTCAAATCCTTCCAGGTGCCGGAGACCCCCTTCACCCGTGCCTGGCCGCCGAGCTTGCCCTCGATACCCACTTCCTTGGCAACACGCGTCACCTCGGCAGCAAACGAGCGCAACTGATCCACCATGGTGTTGATGGTGCTTTTGAGCTCGAGGATTTCGCCACGCGCGTCGACTGTGATCTTTTGCGACAAATCGCCGTTTGCAACGGCGGTTGAGACCTCGGCGATGTTACGCACCTGCGAGGTCAGATTGCCGGCCAAACCGTTCACATTGTCGGTCAAATCCTTCCAGGTCCCCGAGACCCCCGGCACGCGCGCCTGGCCGCCGAGCTTGCCGTCGATACCCACTTCCTTGGCAACACGCGTCACTTCCGCCGCGAACGAGCGCAACTGATCCACCATGGTGTTGATGGTGCTTTTGAGCTCGAGGATTTCGCCACGCGCGTCGACTGTGATCTTTTGCGACAAATCGCCGTTGGCCACCGCCGTCGTCACAAGCGCGATATTGCGCACCTGCGAGGTGAGATTGCCGGC
The DNA here is from genome assembly GCF_054609335.1 of Acidiferrobacter sp. Taxonomy (NCBI): domain Bacteria; kingdom Pseudomonadati; phylum Pseudomonadota; class Gammaproteobacteria; order Acidiferrobacterales; family Acidiferrobacteraceae; genus Acidiferrobacter; species Acidiferrobacter sp. The sequence goes on from NZ_JBTRWP010000002.1 coordinate 62,079, forward strand.
CAAGCCATTCACATTGTCGGTCAAATCCTTCCAGGTGCCGGAGACCCCCTTCACCCGTGCCTGGCCGCCGAGCTTGCCCTCGATACCCACTTCCTTGGCAACACGCGTCACCTCGGCAGCAAACGAGCGCAACTGGTCGACCATGGTGTTCACTGCACGGCCGATTCGCACAAGATCGCCCTTGACGGGGCGCCCCGCGACTTCGAAGGGAACCGTCTGAGACAAGTCACCGCTCGCGACGGCGCGGATGACGCGGGAGATCTCGTGGATGGTGTGCACGAGGTCATCGACGGCACTGTTTTGAGCCTCGATCATGGAGGCCCACATGCCCTGCATGCCATTCGGTGATGCCCGCTCGGCGATACGGCCGTGGCGGCCGACCAAGTTCGCGACGCGACCGAACTCATGGGCTAATCGTTGATTGTGGCGAGCAAGGGAATTGAAGACCTGGGCGATCTGCTGAGCCTGTCCGCCCTGACGCAAACGCAGCCGGGCACTGAAATCCCCATCATGCAGGCGTTGCAGCCCGACAAGCAGGCGCTGCATGTCGTCGTCCTTGTCCCCAGGGCCCGTGCGACGCGCCCGAACCGGCATTCGGGAGGGAACCGTCGACGTCCGCCCCTTCTTGCTCCTCAACCCTGTTGTCACGGTAACTCCTCCTGAACAATCAGCGTCTGATTCACCAAGAACGAGTGCCACGGAGCGGGGTTCTAAGGGCGAACGCAGCGGCGCGCAGCAACGCACCGGTGCCTGATCACACCGGTGGCTCGTTCTTCGACTGCGGCCCGGCCTATATTTTGGAGGGGTTTTCTGGATGGTCCGGCGCCGCCTCCGCCCTGCGGGTATTGTACTGAACGCAACCCTGCGCGCAAGGCGCATCGCAAGACGGCCTGGGCAGGGGGCGGGGCGCGCCCAAACGCTGCCGCCGGCAACCCGCCTGAGCCGCTTGCGCCCGGCCGCCTCGGCCCACCCGATCGTCTTGTGGGCGATAGCAAGATACTGAATACTATTCAGCAAGCGCCGGCCCGACCGGGGCCGGCCAGATGCAAGGCGCCTTGGGGCCATAGAGGGAAGATAAGGGGCGATGCCTGGGACCGCGACCCGACTGGCGGACACGCCGCCTGGGGCGCATCAGGCGATGTCGGCAGGCCCGAAAGCCGCTCCTACCGCCTCGACGCGGTCGTGGTTTGGGTCTCGGCGCCTCGCGGCGGCGTTCGAGGCGACGAGCCGCACCCCGCGCGTCGGGGATGCCTTGCAAGAAAAAAAGGGGGCGCCCTTAAAAATACGCCAAACGGCGTGTGGGCGTCTGACGCCAAGAGGGGCGTCCCCGTCCCTATAAACAGTCATCAGAGTAGGTGGATATCTAATGAGTACAGTTCAAGTCGGCCAACCTATCCCCGATCTGTCGGTCCAGGCAACCGATGATCAGGCGTTTCGCTTGTCGGAACTCCAAGGCCGTAATGTCGTGTTGTATTTCTACCCCAAAGACAACACCCCCGGCTGCACGACCGAAGGGCAGGATTTCCGCGACCACTACGAGGAATTCGAGAAACTGAACGCGACCATCCTCGGTGTCTCGCGCGACGACATCAAATCCCACGAGTCCTTCAAGGGCAAACAGTGCTTCCCCTTCGACCTCATCGCCGATACCGACGAAGAACTATGCCGGGCGTTCGATGTGATCAAGGAAAAGAACCTCTACGGAAAGAAGTCCATGGGGATTGAACGGAGCACCTTCATCATAGATGGCCAAGGAGTGCTGCGGCGCGAGTATCGCAAGGTCAAAGTCGACGGCCATGTCCTTGCCGTATTGCGAGACCTGCGCGAGATCGTAGCGCGCTGATGAACGGCCCGCGCAAGCTCTTTGTCCTCGACGCCACGGTCCTGACTCACGATCCGGCGGCCCTCTATCGATTCGAGGAGCATGACGTTTACGTGCCGATTGCGGTCTTGGAGGATCTCGACGCCCACAAAGAGGGCAGCTCGGAGACTGCTCGCAACGCCCGCCAGGCCAGTCGCTTTCTCGACGACACCCTGAGCACAGCCGCCGACCTCGCAAACGGCGCCCCGCTCCCCCACGTGGACGGCGCGGCGGCGGGACACCTCTTTATCCCGCTCGGCGGCCCGCGCAGCGCGCTGCCAGCCGCCCTGCCTACCCACAGCATCGGCAACCAACTCCTCTCCATTACACGCGATCTCGCGGACGAACATCGGGGGCGCGAGGCGATCCTCGTCACCAAGGACATCAATCTCCGCATCAAGGCACGCGCCCTGGGCCTCAAGGCCGAGGACTACACGAGCGAGCGGGTCTTGGACGACGCCGATCTTTTGTACCGGGGCATCGGGGAATTGCGGCTTACGCCCTCGGACACAGTCGAGGCGCTCCCCACCACGACCCCGGCCCGCGCGGCCTTCGAGGTCCGAGGGGCCGCGACCGCGGCCTGGCATGTCGGCGAATTCCTGCTCGGCGACGAGGCCTCCCTGCCCGATACCATCGTGCGGGAAGTCGGGCCCGGGCGCGCGCGCCTCGAGGCCGTGCTCGACTACACGGAGGACGAACGGCCGGTGTGGGGGGTCCGCGCGCGCAACCGCGAGCAGAACTTCGCGCTCAATCTTCTCATGGACCCGGACATCGACTTCGTCACCCTGCTGGGCCAAGCCGGCACCGGCAAGACCCTGCTGACGCTGGCCGCGGGCCTCCATCAGACCATAGAGCACCAACGCTACGCAGAGATCATCATGACGCGCGTGACCATACCGGTAGGGGAAGACATCGGCTTCCTGCCAGGCACCGAAGAAGAGAAGATGAGCCCGTGGATGGGGGCCCTCGAGGACAATCTCGATATCCTGAATCAGGGAGAGTCCCAGGGCCGCGGGCACTCGCAATGGGTGCGGGCCGCGGCCTCCGATCTGATGCGCGCCCGTATCCGGGTCAAGAGCCTGAACTTCATGCGCGGCCGCACTTTCCTGCGGAAATTCATCATCATCGATGAGGCGCAAAACCTGAGCGCACACCAAATGAAGACGCTCATCACCCGCGCGGGACCCGGCAGCAAGGTCGTGTGTCTCGGCAATATCGCCCAGATCGACAGCCCCTATCTCACCGAGACGACCTCGGGCCTCACCTACGTCGTGGACCGCTTCAAGGGCTGGGCCCATGGCGGCCACGTCACCCTGGCGCGTGGTGAGCGCTCGCGTCTCGCCGACTACGCGACCGCGGCCCTATAGGGCACGAACAGGGGGGCGGGGCGGTAAACGTACCCGGCGATCAGCACTCCTCAGTCCCTAGGCGAGATAACGTAACCAGAGCGCGAGCGCCACGAGCGTCACCAATAGGATAAAGGGCGTCATGACGAGCCCGGCACGCATATAGGTCTTCCACGATATGACCTCGCCCTTACGGGCCAGCACGTGCAACCATAGGAGCGTGGCGAGACTCCCCAGGGGCGTGAACTTCGGACCGATGTCGCAACCGATCACGTTGGCATAGATCATCGCCTCGCGCGTAGCGGCGGGGACCGTCCCCATGTCGTGGATGGCGAGCGAGCCTATGAGGACTGTGGGCATATTATTCATGATCGCCGACAGCAAGGCCGTGAGGAAGCCGGTCCCGACGGTGGCCACCAGAAGTCCGTGGGCGGCCAATACCCGCAAGAGGCGCGCAAGCCAGACTGTAAGTCCCGCGTCACGCAGGCCGTAGACCACGAGATACATGCCGAGACTGAAAACGACGATCTGCCACGGGGCCTCGCGCAACACGCGCCCCACCGGGACCACAGCCCCCCTGCCGCCCGCCCAGACGCGACCGGCCACGAGCAAAAGGATGAGGGCGGCGATGCCCGTGAGCAAGGACACGGGCACGTGGAGCCGCCCGGCCAGAAAGTAGCTCGCAAGCAGCAGGCCGAGGATGGGCCACGACAGGCGGAACAGGAGGGCATCCTTGACTGCGCTTCGCGGCTCATCGAGACGCGTGACATCGTAGCTCTGCGGGATGTCGCGCCGGTAATAGAGCCAGAGCATGGCGAAGGTGGCGAGACCGGCGACGATGTCGACGGGGGTCATCACAATAGCGTAGCGGCGAAACGGGATCCCGAAAAAGTCGGCCGATACGATATTCACAAGGTTCGATATCACAAACGGCAACGACGTCGTGTCGGCGATGAAGCCGGTACCCATTACGAAGGCGAGGGCGGCACTCGGACGAAACCCTAAGGCCACCAGCATGGCCAGCACGATGGGCGTCAAGATGAGCGCGGCGCCATCGTTGGCAAAGAAGGCGGCCACCAAGCCTCCCAACAGAATAATAAGCGGAAAGAGGCGGCCGCCACGCCCGCGTCCAGCCCGCGCCATATGCAGAGCCGCCCAATGGAAAAAGCCGGCCTCGTCCAGGAAGAGCGAGATCACGATCAGGCCCACGAAGGTCAAAGTCGCGTTCCAGACGATGGCCCACACGGTCGGAATGTTGTCGAGATGCACGACCCCGAGCGCCAAAGCCAGGACCGCGCCTATGGTGGCGCCCCACCCGATACCGAGCCCTCTGGGCTGCGCGATCACCAGAACAAGCGTGAACACGAAGACCGCCACTGCCAACACCATGCCCCATCCTCCCCTGCGCGGTCCGAGACCCGCTCAAACGACCGTCAACACCCCTTCGAGCGACCCGGCATCGGCACCACGGTCGGCACGCAACAGGGGCGCTCCGCGCGAGCCTCGTCGGCGAATACCCGCGCTTCGCCCATGGTGCGAAACGCCTCCCACGGCACGCCTTGGGGGTCGAATACCCAGGATTTTTCGGATTGGGCATAACAACATGCGCTCATGCCCTCTTCCACCATCGGTGCCGCCAATTGCGCCAGACGCTCCGCGAGCGCCGCCGACTCTTGCTCGCTGTCCACTTGAATGCCGAGGTGATTCAGCCCGGGCTTCGCCCCATGCGTGGAGATCGCGAAATTGACCCGAGGATCTTCCAGCATCCACTTGGCGTAATCCGGCTTCAGAACGCTCGGGGGATGGGCAAAAAGCCCCGAGTAGAACGCCACACTGGTGGCGAGATCGCTTACCGTCAAATGGATATGCATGCGCTTCATCACTTATCACTCCTATCGTGGGGTTCGCAACACACCGCACCCTGGGCTTGCAGGGCCTTAACGCGCAGCGCGTCGCGCGCGAACGCCTCGGCGCCCGGCCCCGCGCGCAGCACCGCAATGATATCCGCCACCCAAGGCGCGAGACTCGGGCGCCGCTTGTAGTACACCCAGGTGCCGCGCTTGCGCGCAATGACAAGCTCGCCTGCGCGCAAGACCGCCAAGTGGCGCGAGACGACCGCCTGCGGCAGATCCACGCCCGCCACCAGATCGCAGACACAGAGCTCACCGAAGCCCTCCAGCAAGAGCAGGAGGCGGCGGCGCGTATCGTGGCTCAGTACGGAAAAGAGGTCGTCCTCGGTAGGCATGGGCTTATATATATCCGATTCGATATATATAAGCAAGCACATATAGCGGCACGACCCTGGGCAGGAAAGGAACGCGCGCTAGCGGCTGGGGAGCCCCGCTTCGGCAAAGAAGGGGAGTCCGACGCCCGCGACTTCGTGCGCTGCGGGGATACCATAATGCTCCGGATACTCGACCGCCTCGAAATACAGGCCGTGGGGCGATGCCGTATTGCCGGCCGCCGCGCGCTCGCGGGCAGCGAGGACCTCGCCTGCCCAACACACCGGATGCTCCCCCGCCCCGATCGCAGCCAGCACCCCCGCGATATTGCGCACCATGTGATGAAGAAAGGCATCGGCGCGGATCAGCATGACCACGAGAGGGCCGCTGCGCTCGACGGACAACGCATGGACCGTACGTACGGGCGACTTGGCCTGACACTGGGCAGCCCGGAAGGCGCTGAAATCGTGACAGCCGAGGAGCGCCGTGGCCGCCTCCTGCATACGCGCGGCATCGAGCGGTCGATACTCGAAGCTCACTTGATCACGAAAGACCGCGGGGCGCACTCGCCGGTTGAGCCAAATATAGCGGTAGCGGCGGGCACGCGCCGAGAATCGCGCATGAAAATCCCCCGCCACAGGCTGTGCCCACTGGACCGCCACATCCTCACCGAGATGGGCGTTGGTACCGCGCACGAAGGCCTCCGCTCGACGCATAGCCTCGCTGTCGAAATGGACCACCTGACCCAGGGCGTGCACGCCCGTATCCGTCCGTCCAGCAGCGATGACACGTATCGGCTCGCACGCGACCGCCGCAAGCGCCCCCTCGAGGGCGTCCTGCACGGTTGGCACCCCGACCTGGCTTTGCCAGCCGCGAAACCGGGCGCCGTTATATTCGACGCCGAGCGCCCAGCGGGTCACGAGCCGACGGCAAGATCGATCAGGCCGCGCACAGCCTCGGGCACCACCTTACCGCGCGTGGCGCGCACCCCTTGGAAGCGCTTGCGATCGGCCGCCGACAGAGACACCGATTTGCGCGCGCCAACGAGCACCAAGGTCTGCCCGGCCTCGCCTGCGGCCACCGCGACCAGCTTCTCGCCCTGTGCGTCCAGGAGCTTCACGCCGCGCCCCTTGGGCATAACCGACAGATCGGCCTCGGCGAGGACGAGCAGCCGCGTGGCCGTCGCGCATGCGATAAAGCCCCCTTTCGCCACCACCACGGGCTTCAGCAGCGACGCCCCAGCTTCGAGCTTCACGATGGCCTTGCCGGCCTTCGCGCGCGTCTGAAGGTCACCGAGCAGAGCCTTGAAGCCATACCCGCTATCGGCCACGAGCAAGGCCTCGTCGCCGTCGTCGCCCATCAAGACACCCTTGAATTCGACCCCCGCCTCCGGCTCCAAGGTCTTCGACAAGGGTTCCCCGAAACCTCGCGCCGAGGGGAGCTTGTGGGCAAGGACCGCGTAACTGCGGCCGGCACCGTCCAGAAAGATTGCAAACTGCGTACTGCGCCCGCGCGCCGACTGACGGAAAGCATCCCCCGTGCGGTAGGAGAGTGCCGCGCCGTCCACCTCATGGCCGCGGGCCTGACGCACCCAACCATTCGCCGACAACACGACCGTGACGGGTTCAGCTGCCAGATCGCCCGGCTCTATGGACCGAGCGGCCGGCCGCTCACGCAAAGGCGAACGGCGATCATCGCCATAGTCGGCTGCGTCACGCGTGATCTCGTCTTTCACAAAACGCCGCAATCGCGCCTGCGAACCCAGGAGACGCTCGAGCCCGGCGCGTTCGTCGGTAAGCCGGTCGTGCTCCTCCTTGAGCTTGATCTCCTCGAGCTTTGCCAGTTGCCGCAGACGAATCTCGAGCACGGCATCGGCCTGGCGCTCGCTCAGGGCGAACCGCGCCATCAAGGCCTCACGGGGCTCATCCTCGGTCCGGATGATGCGTATGACCTCGTCCAGATGCGCGAAGATCGTGAGCAGCCCCTCGAGGATGTGCAGACGCTCGTTGATCTTGTCGAGCCTAAAGGCGAGCCGTTTGCGTACCGTCTCCACGCGAAACACGAGCCACTCCGAAAGTAGCTCGCGCAGACCGTAGACGCGCGGCCGACCGTCTGACCCTATGAGGTTCAGATTGACCCGGTAACTCTTTTCCAGATCGGTCGTTGCGAACAAGTGGCTCATGAGCGCCTCGACGTCCACACGGTTTGAGCGCGGAACGATCACGAGCCGGGTCGGGTTTTCGTGATCTGATTCGTCGCGCAAATCCTCCACCATGGGCAGCTTCTTGTTGCGCATCTGCTCGGCAATCTGCTCCAGGATCCTCGATCCCGACGCCTGATGGGGCAGGGCCGTAACCACGATCGCGCCATCCTCCTGCTCCCAGACCGCGCGCGCCCGCACCGAGCCCGTGCCGCTACGATAGAAGGCCAGGATGTCTTCACGGGGCGTCACGATTTCGGCGCCGGTCGGATAGTCCGGCGCGAGCACATGTTCACAAAGCTCCTCGACGCTCGCCTTAGGCTCATCCAAGAGCCGCACGCAGGCGGCGGCGATCTCGCGTGCGTTGTGCGGCGGTATGTCGGTCGCCATGCCCACAGCGATGCCGGTGGCCCCATTCAACAGCACATGGGGCAGGCGCGCGGGCAAGAGCTTGGGCTCCTCGAGCGTGCCGTCGAAATTCGGCACCCAGTCGACGGTGCCCTGCCCAAGCTCCGCCAACAACACGTCGGCGAAGCGCGACAAGCGCGCCTCGGTGTAGCGCATGGCCGCAAAAGACTTGGGGTCATCCGGGGAACCCCAGTTGCCCTGACCATCCACGAGCGGATAGCGATAACTGAAGGGTTGGGCCATGAGAACCATGGCCTCATAGCAGGCCGTATCGCCATGCGGATGAAATTTACCGAGGCAATCGCCGACAGTACGCGCCGACTTTTTGAATTTCGCGCCCGCGGCGAGCGCAAGCTCGGACATAGCGTAAACGATCCTGCGCTGCACAGGCTTTAGGCCGTCGCCGATATGCGGCAGGGCACGGTCCAGGATGACGTACATCGAATAATCGAGGTAGGCCTTTTCCGTGAAGCCCACGACCGGCATCTGCTCGCCAAAAAGTTCGGTCTGCTCCATTACGCCACCTCCGCCTTGTCACCGCTCGCCTCAAGCCAGCGCCTGCGATCCGCAGCGCGCTTCTTGCCAAGCAGCATATCGAAGGAGGCGTCCGTGCCGTCATCGTCGACAAGCACGAGACGCACGAGCCTGCGCGTGTCCGGATTCATGGTCGTCTCGCGCAGCTGCACCGGATTCATCTCGCCCAAACCCTTGAACCGCTGGACATTGGGCTTCATGCGCCCGCGGCCTGCGGCGATCTTGTCGAGCACCCCCTGCCTTTCGTTGTCATCCAGCGCGTAATAGACGTCCTTGCCGGCGTCGATCCGATACAAGGGCGGCATGGCCACATGCACGCGACCGGCGGCCACGAGCGGACGGAAGTGACGCACGAAGAGCGCACACAACAAGGTCGCGATATGCGCCCCGTCGGAATCGGCGTCCGCCAGGATGCAGACCTTTCCGTAGCGCAGGCCCTCCACGGAATCGGAACCCGGATCAACCCCCAGGGCAACGGCAATGTCATGCACCTCCTGGGAGGCGAGGATCTCGTTTGAGTCCACCTCCCATGTGTTCAGTATCTTCCCGCGCAGGGGCATGATGGCCTGGAAGGTGCGGTCACGCGCCTGCTTGGCGGACCCGCCGGCGGAATCGCCTTCCACAAGGAAGAGCTCCGTGCGGGCCAGATCCTGCATCGTGCAATCGGCAAGCTTACCAGGCAAGGCCGGGCCGTTGACCGCCTTCTTGCGTTCGACGCGCTTGGAGCGCCGCTCGCGGGCCTGTGCGCACTCGATGACGATCTTCGCGATCTCCGTCCCTTCGGCGACATGCGCGTTCAGCCACAGGGCAAAGCCATCCTTCACCACCCCAGACACGAACGAGGCCGCCTCACGCGACGTGAGCCGCTCCTTGGTCTGGCCCGAGAACTGTGGCTCCCTCAGTTTGGCGGACAACACAAAAGCGATCCGCTCCCATACGTCCTCTCCCGCGAGCTTCAAGCCACGCGGCAGGAGGTTACGGAACTCACAGAACTCCCGCAGCGCATCGGTGAGCCCGACGCGAAAACCATTCACGTGCGTGCCTTCCTGAGTGGTCGGAATGAGATTCACGTAACTCTCCCGGACTGGTGCCGGACCCTCCTCGGCAGCCCACGCCGCCGCCCACTCGGCCTGCTCGCCGCCGCCCGCCATGGCCCCAATGAACGGCGTGGACGGGAAAAATTCGCGATCGTCGAGCGACTCGGCCAAATATTGCCCGAGGCCATCCTCGTAATGCCATTCGGCGTCGTCGTTTGGATCCTGCTCCGAGCGGAACACGACCCGCAGGCCCGGGCAGAGCACCGCCTTGGCCTTCAACAAATGCTTTAGACGGGCGGGAAGAAATTTGGCGCTGTCGAAATAACGGGCCTCCGGCCAGAACCTGAGCGTGGTGCCGGTCTCCTTGCGCGGAACCGACCCAATCACCGCCAGGTCCTCCACCTTTTCGCCGCGCGAAAACGCCATGCGATAGGATTGCCCGCCCCGCTTGACCGTAACCTCGAGGCGTTCTGACAAGGCATTGACCACAGAGACGCCGACGCCGTGCAGCCCCCCCGAAAAGGTATAGTTCTTCCCGGAGAATTTACCGCCCGCGTGCAGACGGGTTAGGATCACCTCGACGCCGCTGATGCCCTCCTCCGGATGGAGGTCGACCGGCATCCCGCGCCCGTCATCCTCAACCGACAACGAGTCATCCTTATACAAAGTCACGACGATCCGATGTGCATGACCACTTATGGCCTCGTCGACGGAGTTGTCTATGACCTCCTGCGCCAAGTGATGCGGCCGATCGGTCTGCGTATACATCCCGGGGCGTCGCCGAACCGGCTCGAGCCCCGTCAGAACCTCGATGTCGGAGGCGTCGTAACGCGCCATCAGGCAAAATCCGCGAGCAGCGCCGCGCGTTGACGCTCAGTGAGGACGGTCTCGTCGCGATAGGCGGCATGATCTATACCGCAAGCGATGAGCTCCCCAGCCCGGGCGGCGGCCACGATACCACCTCCAAGATCAAAGCGCAGAAAATGCACAGACGAGGTCTTCTCGTCATTCTCGCGACCCATGTCCTCATCGGCCACCGCATAGATCCGCGGCCGTTCCCCCACCCGTACATAGACCCGGGACCCGACCCCACCGAGCTTGGCGAGCGCGGCGCGGCGTTCGGCCACGTCCTCGTACTCGAGCATGAAGGTCGCCTTCCAATTGGCGCCATCCGGTATGAGGGGGTTATAAGCCTTCAATTCCTCCTCGATCTCGCTCGCCTCGAAGATCTTCTCGATACGCAGCATCTCCTGGACCTGATACTGGATCGTGAGCCTATCTTCGAAATAGAGCCGCGCATACGGCCCTATCGCGATCTGCCGGTCGCGCTTGTGCGCCATGACGCGGGCCCGGAACGCGGGCCGCTCCTCGGCGTATCTCTCAAGAGACATCAGGTCTTTGCGTGTCAGTGCCTGCATGGAACCTCCTTGCCCTCAGTCTTTGTCCTTACGCTCGCGGGCGACGATGCTGCCGTCCTGGAAAAGGTTTGCTTTAAGCTCGTGATCGAACGCCGGGTCATGCCGCCTTATCCATTCAAGCACCATGGCCGCATGCTCCTTCTCCTCGTCCCGGTTGTGGGCCAGAATGGCCCGCAACTCTGGATCCTGGCAGGCGTCGACCCGCTGCTGATACCAATCCACCGCCTCAAGCTCCTCCATGAGCGATATGATCGCCCTGTGCATATCCCGGGTCGTCTGGGTCAGATCAGACGCCGCCTCGTGCAAGTCCTCGTGCGCCATATGCCTTCCTCCTTATCGGTTGGTCCGTCAATCGATGCCGTAGGCGCGACGCAGCAGCGCGAACCGTGATACGGGCTGCGCCTCGCTCCCAAGCCCTTGCGCGAGATGGTGGCCTGCGATGGGGCAATCACTCATGAAGTAATCGGGCTCGGCCGCGAGGATGCGCGCTACCACCGGTCGCCCGATCTTGACGGCATCCTCATAGAATTCCTTTTTGACACCGTAGGTCCCGTCATGCCCCGAACAACGCTCTATCACTTCCACCGAGGTCCCCGGGACCATCATCAAAAGATCCCGCGTCTTCAAGCCGATGTTCTGCACGCGTTGATGGCAAGGGACATGATAGGCTACCTTGCCGAGACGCTCCTGGAAATCGGTATTCATGCGACCGGCCTTGTGGCGCAAGAGCAGATAGTCGAACGGATCGAACATCGCGTTCTTGACCTTGGTCACCGCCTCGTCCTCCGGAAATAAGAGCGGCAGTTCCTGCTTGAACATCAAGACGCACGAGGGTACTGGGGCCACGATATCGAAGCCCTGGTCGACCAAGGCGGCGAGCGCGGGTATGTTGGCCTCTTTGAGCGAAGCCACGCCCTCCAGGTCGCCGACCTCAAGCTTTGGCATCCCACAGCAGCGCTCCGATTCGAAGATGCGTACGGCGATACCGTTGTGCTCGAACACGCGCCCGAGGTCTGCAGCAAGCTCCGGCTCGTTGTAGTTACCAAAACAGGTTGCAAACAAGACGACCTGACCCCGGGTGTCGGGCGTAGGTTCCGGTTTCAGAGGTGCCGGCCGCCAAGTCTTGCGAAAGGTGCGGCTGTGGTAGGCCGGCAGACGTGCCCGGGCGTCGACACCGAGCGTGGACTGCAAGAGCCCCCGCGCCACGGAATTACGGTTCGCGGCATTCACGATCTGGGTGACGACCGGGATCCCGGCAAGCCTGCCGACGGCATCTGTGTTTGTTAGGACGCGATCACGCAAGCGGGTCTTACCCGCGCGGAACTTGGCCGCCTTGGCACGCAGCATCAGGTGCGGAAAGTCCACGTTCCATGGATGAGGCGGCACATAGGGGCATTTCGTCATATAACACATATCGCAGAGATAGCATTGGTCGACCACCTTCGCGTAATCGGCACGATCGACGCTTTCCAGCTCCATATCGGCCGAGTTATCTATGAGATCGAAGAGCGTGGGAAAGGCTTGGCACAGATTAAAGCAGCGCCGGCACCCGTGACAGATATCGAAAACCCGGGTCAGTTCGGTTTCAAGGGCGGCAGCATCGGTAAAGAGCGGGTCCCGCCAGGCAATCGGGTGACGCGTCGGCGCCTCGAGATTCCCTTCCCGGTTGACCACGGACTTTTCCGTATCCTTCTCCATAACCCCCCCTGAAAAATGAAGACGGGCCGGCATCGCCGACCCGCCCCCCTTTACTGTGCCGTATTGTAAAGACTTACTTGCCGAGGCTGTCGAGCGCCTTTTGGAACCGGTTGGCGTGCGACCGCTCAGCCTTGGCGAGGGTCTCGAACCAATCGGCAATCTCATCGAAGCCCTCGCCGCGCGCAGTCTTGGCCATACCCGGATACATATCGGTATACTCATGGGTCTCGCCTGCGATCGCGGCCTTCAGGTTGTTCGAGGTGCTGCCGATCGGCAGGTCGGTGGCGGGGTCACCGACGGCCTCCATATACTCCAGATGACCGTGGGCATGGCCGGTTTCTCCCTCAGCGGTCGAGCGGAATACCGCGGAGACGTCATTATAACCCTCGACGTCGGCCTTGGCGGCGAAATACAGGTAGCGGCGGTTGGCTTGCGACTCACCGGCAAATGCGGCCTTGAGATTATCGTGTGTTTTGGTACCTTTCAGGTTCATTGTCGTGCTCCATGTGGTTGTAACTTTAGAATCAGTCTAAATTATAGGGGGATCCCGGTCAAGCCCCGGGCGGTCTGAAAAACACCATACTGGCTAACGGCGCCAAGTCAACTACTATGATATCAAGCTCACCACAATCTCAGGCAAGGTTGAGTCAGCATCTATGGCAACAGTCAATCCGATGGCAAACGGCGGCGTACTCCTAACTGGCCTCGCGGCGCGTCTCGTCCGCGACCAGCTGTTGACGCCGGCCGAGGCGGAGCGCCTGAACGCGGAGTCGTTGACCAATAAGGTCTCCTTTGTGACACGCTTGGTGGAGAGCAAAAAGCTCGATGCCCTAACCGTCGCCAAGACCGCCTCCGAGGAATTCGGCATCCCGCTGCTCGACATCAACGCCTTCGACAACGAAACCTTCCCGATCAAGCTTGTCGACGCCAAGCTCATCAGGCGCCACCGTGTCCTGCCGATCTTCAAGCGCGGCAACCGCCTGTTCGTGGCGGTGGCGGACCCGACCAACCTGGCAGCCCTCGACGAAATTAAATTCAATACCGGCTTACTTCCAGAGCCTCTGCTGGTCGAGGAAGGCAAGCTTGGGAACATCATAGATCGCAACCTTACCCAGCAAGATGGGTCGCTGGCTGACATGGCGGCCAGCGAAGGCCTGGAAAACATCGATGTGAGCGGCGATACAGAGCCGACCACCGAAGCTGCCGAAAGCGACATCAACGACAAACCGATCGTCCGCTTCGTCAACAAGATCCTGCTCGACGCCATCAACCGCGGGGCCTCGGACATCCATATCGAGCCCTACGAGCGGATTTACCGCGTGCGCTTCCGCACAGACGGCGTCCTTCAGGAAGTCGCGTCCCCGCCCATCGCGCTCGCCGCACGGATCGCGGCGCGCGTCAAGATCCTGGCGCGGCTCGATATCTCGGAACGCCGTGTCCCACAGGATGGACGGATGAAGATCCGCGTCTCGAAGACCCGCGCGATCGATTTCCGTGTCAGCACCCTGCCCACGCTCTTTGGCGAAAAGGTCGTGCTGCGCCTCCTCGATCCGGCATCGGCGTCACTAGGCGTCGACAAGCTTGGCTTCGAGGCGGAACAGAGGGCCATCTATCTTGAGGCGATTGAGCGCCCCTACGGCATGGTGCTCGTCACCGGGCCTACCGGAAGCGGTAAGACCGTCACCCTATACACCGCGCTCAATATTCTGAATACCGCGGACCGGAACATCTCGACTGCGGAGGACCCAGTCGAAATCAACCTCGCCGGCATCAATCAGGTCAATATCAACGAGCGTGCGAAACTCACCTTCGCGACCGCGCTGCGCGCCTTTCTGCGCCAGGACCCGGACATCATCATGGTCGGTGAGATCCGCGACCTAGAGACAGCCGAGATCGCCATCAAGGCGGCACAGACCGGTCACATGGTCATCTCCACCTTGCATACAAACGACGCACCACAGACCCTGGGGCGACTCGTCAACATGGGTGTGCCGCCTTTCAATATCGCTTCGGCAGTCAATCTCATCATCGCCCAGCGCCTAGCCCGTCGATTGTGCGTGCACTGCCGCAAACCCGTAAAGCTCCCCGAGACCACCCTGCGTCAGGTGGGCTTTCATGAGGCCGACATCCCAAACCTCAATATCTACGGCCCAGTTGGATGCGATCAATGCAACGGCGGCTATAAGGGCCGGGTGGGCATCTATCAGGTCATGCCCGTGAGCCCGGCCATCGGGCAGATCATATTGAACGGCGGCAACCCCACCGATATTGCCGCACAGGCCCAAAAAGAGGGGATTTCCGACCTCAGGCAATCGGGCCTCAGAAAAGTGCGGGAAGGCATCACGAGCCTCGAGGAAGTGGAACGCGTGACCAACGAATAGCGATCGCACAAAACTGCCCGCCGGCACAGTTCGCGCGCCCAGGGCCCGTAAGCGCGTCTCGTCGGCGACAGCAACCCTTACAGGATCTGTCGCCATTCCCCATAGGCGGTCGGCAACGACCGAGATGTTCGGAAAATGATCACCATGAACCCCACTTCTTTCGCGTCCGATCCCGTCGCAGCCTACTTGGTCGTGGGGATCTTAGGGGCTGTGGTCGGCAGCTTCCTCAGCATGCTCGTCTACCGCCTGCCGATCATTCTAAAACGCGAGTGGGATCGTGATTGCCGGGAGGCGCTCGCCCTTCCCCCGCCCGAAAAGGCCGAGACCTTCAATATCGCTTGGCCCGCGTCCCACTGCCCCCAATGTCACGCGCCCCTCAAGTTGCGCGATAACATCCCGCTCTTTGGCTTTCTGCTGCTGCGCGGCCGGTGCCGCCATTGTAGTACGTCGATTCCGCGACAATATTTCCTGATTGAGGCCCTAACGACCTTGGCGGCCCTCGTATCGGTCGCGCATTTCGGGCTCACGCCCCGTGGCGCGGGGGCCTTCCTGCTGGGGGCGGCACTCATCACGCTCACCTTCATCGATATGCGCGAGCAGATCCTTCCGGACACGATCACCCTGCCGTTTCTATGGCTGGGCCTGCTCGTCAATCGGGATGGTCTGTACGCGTCCCTGGATTCAGCGGTCCTAGGCGCGGTCGGGGCCTATCTCTTTTTATGGCTCGTGTTCCACGCCTTCCGATTAGCCACCGGCAAGGAGGGCATGGGTCAGGGGGACTTCAAGCTGTTCGCACTCGGTGGGGCATGGCTCGGCTGGCAATTGCTGCCACTCGTGCTGCTGTTTGCATCGCTGGCGGGCGCACTTTACGGCGGCGCGCTGATTCTGACGCGGCGACTGACGCGCTCGACACCCATGCCCTTCGGGCCGTTCCTATGTGCCGCGATCTGGCTTGCCCTGTTTTATGGCTGGCCGCTCATGGCCCTCTATCTGCGCGGCACGCATGTCTAGCTTTCGCGTGGCGCTGACTGGGGGCGCGGGCGCCGGCAAATCGGCCGCCGCGCAAGTGTTTGCCGAATGCGGCGCGCTCGTCGTGGACGCCGATCAGACCGCCCATGAACTCATGGAACCGGGACAACCCACCTGCGCCGCCATCATCAGCGCCTTCGGTCATGACATCGCCGATAGCGAGGGACGCATCCTGCGCGCGAGATTGCGCGAACGGGTATTTGCCGATACCGCCGCCCGTAAGACCCTTGAAGGTATCCTGCATCCACCCATCCACGAGCTCATGAAGCGTCGGTCCGAGGCTGCGCGGCCCTATGCGGTTCTCGTCATCCCCCTGCTCGCTGAGACCGGACGCCCAACCCACATAAGCCGAGTGCTCGCCGTCGAGACCGACCCCTCAAAACAGCGACACCGCCTTCAAGATCGGGGGTGGGACCCCGACACCATCGAGCGACTACTCGCGATCCAGGCGACTAGCGCCACCCGTCGCGCCTGCGCCGACGACATCATCGTCAATAACGGTTCGCTCCGCGCCCTCGCAGCCGACGTACGGGCGCTCCACAGCCGCTACCTTGCCCTCGCGGAAACCCGCTGAGGCCAGACTGCGGGGCGCTCCCGAATGCTGAGCGGCATCCCGGTAGGGCGCTGCGGGAAGCGAGTAGCGCTTCAGCTTCTGATGAACGGCGCGGCGTGTGATCCCCATCTCCCGCGCCACGGCCGTCACGTTTCCGTGGTGGCGCTCGAGGGCGTCCTGTAGTACACGCGTCTCAATGCTCTGCATGGCCTGGCGCTTGGCGACATGCAAGGGCGCACGAGCCCCGGACGCGCCGCGAACAGCGGAGCCCTGCGGCTCGTCGCGCAAACCAACGTCATCGATCAAGGATCCCGGCGTAAACAGGAAGGCCCGCTCCAGCACATTTTCGAGTTCACGGACGTTGCCCGGCCACGCATACGCCATGACCTGCGCCCAGGCGCGACCGCCCAAGCACTTACTCGGGCTGCCGTGGCGCACCGCCAGGGCCGCAAGCAGATGATGGACAAGACCCGTCACGTCCTCCGGACGTTCCCGTAAGGGAGGCACGGCTATGGGCACGACGTTCAGCCGGTAATAGAGATCGCTGCGAAAGAGCCCGGCTTCGACCAGAGATCCTATGGGCCTATTCGCGGCCGCCACGACGCGGACATCGACTTGGCGTGCCTCGCGCCCGCCAACCCGCTCGAACTCGCCTTCCTGCAAGACACGCAAAAGCTTGGCCTGCGCAAGGAGCGGCAGGCTGTCGATCTCATCCAAGAACAAGGTCCCTTGATGGGCGCGCTCAAAGAGCCCATGGTGCAGATTCTGAGCGCCCGTGAAGGCGCCCTTCTCGTGACCGAAAAGCGTAGTCTCAATCAGGTCCTGGGGGACGGCGCCACAGTTGACAGCTAGAAAGGGACGCGGGGCGCGCGGACTTAGGGCGTGCAAGGCGCGCGCTATGATCTCCTTGCCGACCCCGGTCTCGCCGCTGATCAGGACACTCGAGCGGGTGGGCGCCACGAGTTCCACGGCCTTTAGTATCTCGCGCATGGAGCGCGATTCGGCCACGATCGCGGGCGGCTTGCGGGGGCGGCCCGCGGGGCCGGCCGGACAGAGAGCGCGCGCCATCCTTTCGGCAACGCGTACGCTTATATCCCTCAGGGTCTGGTGCGACACGATCTCCTTACCTTCGCTCACATACTCATCGCCCGCTTGCCCCTCGGCCGCTTTCCGATCCGTATAGATGTCAACCTCGCAACATTCGTCGCGCAGGGCGATGCGCTTTTTCATCTCCACCTTCGCATAACCGAAACTGCGAGCGGCGATACCGCCGAAAACCGATGCGGTGGTGCGGCACAGCTCCGGGGCATCCTGCACACGCGCGCCGAAAGGGCAGCGGAGGTTTTTGACGCGCACGACCCCCGGCGGCGCCGCAACGGCGCGGAACTCACCGCCGATCGCGTTCTTAATATGCACGATGAGCCGCCCGTATTGTTCGTGGTCGAGTGTTTCTGGAAGATCCATCTGCTGGCGCGCATGGAGCTCGAGGCAGCTGCTTGCCGTAAGCCCCAGATACTCGATGGCATCGACGGATCGGCCGCCGGCCTGTCCCGAGAGCTTGGCGCTTTGTGTTACGAACATCTGAAGAAACGACAACGGGCTTAGGTCCGCAAGCGGGTCTTTAATAGTCATGATGCGAGTCCTCGGGGCTGGGGGCGCGGCCCGCGCATCCTGCGGGGTCGCGCCCTAGAGGAGGCGTAGACCCCAGTATAAGGGGGTCCGCCCGCGAACCCCAATAGGCCTAGTGATGACCGCAAGGTCCTCGACATGTCGGGCAAGGCGCAGGCGGGTGCTCGAGTGAACGTATCGCCGCCTCGCGCCCCCGAGCCATAGTCCCATGGACCGCGGGCGCGGTCGTCACAACGGGACGCAAGGGACCCGCGCAATACGGACAGTGAGGCCTAAGCGCGTGCACGGGATGACGGGCGGTGAGCCTTTGTTCGCAGCGGAGACAACGGTAATCATAAGTGGGCGCCATGGCCACCTCCAGGGCAGGGGCGGGGCGCCCCCAGGACGCCCCGCCCGATCATAGTCAGGCCCAGCGCGGCGGCTGGTGACCGCTAACGCCAAAATCGGCGGCCGTGACGTCGGTGGCCTCGCGCCCCTTCTTGTCGCTGCGCGGGGCTCGCAGGCGACGGGTCTCCACTTCCCAGATCCAGCCGCTAATGGTCACATCCTTAGGGATAAGGGGGTGGGCACGGAAGGCCTCGATCGTCTTCAAGCATGTCACATCGACGTCATCCATCATGCCTATCCATTTGGCGAACGCGCCCTTGGCCAAGGTCAGTTCCGGCAGAGTCGGATCCAGCGTCAGCTTGTCGGGATCTACGCCTCGCTCCCGCAGGACCTTTTCGAGATCCCGAGCGTTAGCCGAAAGCATCCCACACTGCGTATGCTGGACGATCACGATTTCCCTGGTGCCGAAAAACTGACAGGTCAACATGGCCGAACGGATGGCGTCGTCGGTGACGATCCCGCCCGCATTACGGAAGCAGTGCGCATCACCGCCGCCGGCGGGCGTATCCACATGAATGCCGAGCGCTTCATCCACGGGCAGGCGCTCGTCCATGCAGGCGAGAACCCACAGTCGCCGATTATTGGGGCCGTCGGCCCCGTAACGCCGCCGCTTGGCCCACTTGTCGTAAGCGCCCACCTGCGCCGTCAATTGGTCTTTCAATGTCGCCATGGCTGCTATCTCCTCTGACATGAATGAATGAACGTCCAACCGAGGCTGCAAAGTGGCGCTCGGCCCCATCTAGGGCGCAAGGACCGTGCCGATTAGGAGTTTCTGAATAATCAATAGCTTAAAGGACGCCACAGGGAAGCGACGCTACTCACTCTCCGGCGGACAACCGGCCGCTGACACTCGCCGCCGGGGAATTGCCGTGGGAAACACAAGTTCTCATAGGGAACACCTGCGTCACTGCTGCCCACCGACTCATCCGACGAGCACCCCCTAGGGGCGCCAACCCCCGGCCGTGGCCACCGCGACCATGGCCGGCTAAACTCACCGAGCCCAAGGCGGATCGGGGCGCATGCCCTTCAAACCCCTCGCGAGGACTGTGATTTGGCAACGCGACATGAAATGGACGAGGCGCAACAGCCGCGGCCCGAGGCCCGGTCCTGCATTCGGCTCTTGGCCGAAAACGAGCTGGCAGCGATACTGCCGCTCATCGAGATCCTGAATCCGGACACGTCGCGGGCGGTGCTTGCCCAGCGACTTGGCGAGATGCGCGACAACGGCTATCGCTGCGCGGGGGCGTTCGTGGACCGCCGGTGCGTGGGCGTGGCCGGCATGTGGTTCGGGACGCGCTTTTGGTGTGGCCGCTACGTCGACATCGACAACGTCGTGGTCGATCCTGCGTGGCGCAGCCACGGGATCGGACAGGCGCTCCTAGACTGGGTGGAAGACTACGCCCGCCGGCAGGGCTGCCAGAAGGCCGTGCTCGACGCCTACGTCACAAACGATCGGGCGCACGCCTTCTACATGCATCGCGGCTACCGCATCATAGGCTTCCATTTCGACAAGGATCTGAAGGAACCGGAAGGAAGCGCCGGACCTGACCGCGAGGCCTCCGGCGGCTTGGCTAGTCACCGGCCGTGACCGGGCGGCGGCGGTCCTTGGCCTGCCCGCGGGCGCGCTTGTCATCGAGCCTGCGCCGACGCGCAGCGAGCGTCGGACGGGTTGCGATACGCCGTTCCGGGACCTCGAGGGCCCGTTGTATCCAATGGACCAGCCGTTTACGGGCCTCGCGCCGGTTGCACTCGCGGGTCCTATGGGTATGAGCGTGGATTATAAGGTACCCCTCGCGCGTGATACGCCCGCGCGCCAAAAGCAACAGGCGATCGCGCGCGCCCGAAGGCAGAGACGGGGAACTTGCCACATGGAAACGCAACTGCACGGCCGTGGCGACCTTGTTCACGTTCTGCCCACCGGGACCCGGGGAACGGACGAAGCGCTCCTCGATCTCATCCTCGGAGAGCGACAGGCTTGGTGCGATGGGGATCATGGCGTCACGATACGCGCAGACCCCCACCCCTTCAAGGATCGCGGCCTAAGCGAAGGCGCCGAACCCCCACCGGCTGTCGCATCAAGGCGCCATAAAGCCGCATAGAGCCTGTACGAGTCCGACACGGATTCGTCCGCGGCAAGCGCGCCGCCCTTCCCGCATGTCGTCTGCGTATCCGATTCAGGGAGGGAGCCGAGGACGTGATGGATCTGACGGCGCTCATCCGTTCGGCCAACGCGGGCGTTTTGCCACCTAAGCCGACCATGCGCTCTTCGGGCAGGCGCGCGTGAGGTGTGGCGCGGCGCGGACCTCAGGGAGTCGACCTGGCGCCGGACGCCACGCGCGCCTAGATCAGACAACCGGAGCCCGGGATCAAAAGGAAAGATCGCCCGCCTGAAACGGTGTGGCGCGGCGCTGAGCGCGGCTTTAAGCCAGATTGCCTACCCGCTTTAGCGGGGCGGGAGCGTCACGCCCTCCTTCCCAAAAATTGCGCTGCGCACAGCCACGCCCTGCGCGAGATGGGTCTCCGCCACCCCGAGGTCGGCGCGCGTCATGCCCCCCAAAGCGTAAACCGGCAACGTTACCTCCGAAACCATGTGCCGAAAACGCTCCCAGCCTAGTGGGGTGGCGCCGGGATGCGTCAGCGTGGCCTTCACAGGCGAGAGCACGGCGAAATCGCAGCCCAGGGCCTCGGCCTGCCGTAATTCCTGCGCATTGTGGCAGGATGTTCCTACGAGCCCGTCAGCCGACGCCGGGCGCGCACTCAGGCGCGCAAGCCGCGCCGCCGACAGATGGACCCCGTCGGCGCACCCAAGCGCTTCCTGGGGATCGCCGTTCACGACACAGCGGCCGCCATGGGGGGCCAATACGCGCTTCAGATACGCCGCATACTCACGCAGACGCGGGGCGGCCCACGGCTCGCGCAACTGCAGCAAGACCGGCTCGCGACGGGCGGCCTGGAAGAGGCGCTCCTCAAACAAGGCCTCACCCAAACCGTCGACGTCGCTAACCAGATAGAGGGACGGCAGACGCAATCGCGCCAGAATGGGGCGGTCGGCTGGTAGGAAGGGGAGATCTCCGAGCGCATCGATCGGACACCAGCGGATCTCCTGGCCCTCGCGACCCTCCGGTACACCGTCATAGGACTCGACACGCCAGAATGTGAGCTCGAGACCCGCAGGCGGGTTCGCGCGGTAGTGAGGCAAAAACGTGCACGCGCCCACCGTGATCCCAAGCTCCTCATGGAGCTCGCGTCTCAAGGCATCAGCGTCCGCCTCACCGGCCCGGACCTTGCCGCCCGGGAATTCCCAGAGCCCCGCGCCGGCCTTGCCTGGCGGACGGCATGCGACCAACACGCGCCCGCCGTCCCCCCAAAGGAGGCCGGCGACGACGCGCTCAGGTCCGGTAGGATCCATTGATGCGGACATAATCATAGGAAAAATCGCAGGTGTGCACGGCCGCGCGCCCCACGCCCTGCCCGAGATCCACGGCCACCACGATCTCATCCCCGGCCAAGGCCTTCTGACCCATCTCTTCACGGTAATCGGGATCGACCATGCCCTGGCGGAACACCCGCACCCCGTTCAAATGTACGACCACACGGTTCGCATCATCGAGCCTGATAGGTGCGCGCCCCACGGCCATGAGGATGCGGCCCCAATTGGGATCGCTCGCAAAAAGGGCGGTCTTGACGAGCGGAGAACCCGCGATGGTGTCAGCCACCACCCGCGCCTCCCCATCGGAGCGGGCCCCGGAGATTTCGACGCGCACAAACTTGGTCGCGCCCTCGCCATCACGGACGATGGCCTGCGCAAGTTCCGCGCAGAGACGTTCCAGGGCATCGCAAAAAGCCGTGAATTCCGGACCTTCGGCGGCCGTAAGGCGCGCGCCCGAGCGACCGGTGGCGAGCACGACCAAGGCATCGTTCGTCGAGGTATCCCCATCGACGGAAATCGCGTTGAAGGTGGTCTTTACGGCACGCTCCAGAGCCGCCTGCAGGATGGGCCGCGGGGCCTCGACATCGGTCGCGACAAAAGACAACATCGTCGCCATATTCGGGTGAATCATGCCCGACCCCTTAGCGATACCGGCCAAGTGCACCGATACGCCGCCGATACTCACCTCCTGAACGCCCGCCTTGGGCACCGTGTCGGTGGTCATGATGCCAAACGCGGCATCCGCCCACCCGTCCTCGGTGGCAGCGGCCACTGCCGCCGGGATCCCGGCCACCACCGCCGCCACCGGCAAACGCTCGCCTATGACGCCCGTCGAGAAAGGGAGGACCTCCTGGACCCTACACTCCAGAGCCTCGGCTACGGCCACGCAGCAGGAACGTGCATCCTCGAGGCCGGCGGCGCCGGTCGCGGCATTCGCGTAACCAGTATTAATGACGAGCGCGCGCGGCTCACAGGCGCGCAAGTGCTCCTTAGCTACGATCACGGGTGCGGCCGCGAAATGGCTCTGCGTGAAGACGGCGGCGGCCGTCGTCCCTGGGGCACACTGAATGACGACGAGATCGCGCCGAGCGGCCTTACGGATCCCCGCAGCGACGGTCCCCAGCCGTACGCCCGCGATCACGCCAAGCGGCGGCATTGCCCTCACTCCTACGGCCATAATAACTCCTTAGACGAGACGCCCATGACACTGCTTGTACTTCTTACCTGAACCGCACGGACAGGGATCGTTGCGCCCAACCTTGCGCCCGCTGCGCGTGATCGTCTGCACCGCAAGGTCCGCGCCCTCTCCCGCGAGATCGAGACTTGGGTGTTCATAGAACGCGGCCCCTTGCTGGCGGCGCTGCTCGTCGATGGCGTCGATATCGCTATCGTCCTGGATGTCCACTTGGGCGATGGTCGTGATTACTTCATGCTTTATGCGATCGAGCATGTGCGAGAAAAGCTCGAAGGCCTCACGCTTGTACTCCTGCTGCGGACTCTTTTGCGCGTACCCTCGCAGCTGTATCCCTTGGCGAAGATGATCCATCGCCGCGAGGTGGTCTTTCCACTGCAGATCGAGGACTTGGAGCATGATGGCCTTCTCGAGATGACGCATAGTCTCCGCGCCGATCTCTTCAGCCTTTTCACGATAACGCTTCTCGGCCTCCTCCAGAATCCGCGCGCGCAGCCCCTCCTCGTCCAGGTTGGTGTCATCCTTCAACCATTGGTCGACCGGCAGACCGAGACGCAGTTCATGGTCGAGCGTCGTCTTAAGCCCCTCGATATCCCATTGCTCCTCAAAGCTGGCCGGCGGCACATGGTTGCTGATCAGGGCATCAACCACATCACGGTGAATCGCCGCCACACTCGCGCCCACATCGTCGGCAACGAGGAGCTTGTTGCGCTGCTCGTAGATCACCTTGCGCTGATCGTTCGCGACATCGTCATACTCGAGCAACTGCTTTCGGATATCGAAGTTGTGGGCCTCGACCTTACGCTGGGCGTTCTCGATCGCCTTCGTCACCCACGGGTGCTCGATGGCGTCGCCCTGCTCCATGCCGAGCTTCTCCATGAGACCGGCAATCCGATCCGACCCAAAGATACGCATCAGATTATCCTCGAGGCAGAGATAGAAGCGGGTCTCGCCCGGGTCGCCCTGGCGACCCGACCGCCCACGCAGCTGATTGTCGATACGGCGCGACTCGTGCCGCTCGGTCCCGATCACCTTGAGCCCGCCCGCCTCGATGACGCGATCGTGCCTTCCCTGCCACTCATCCCGGGCCCGCTTACGCGCCGTCTCGTCAGCATCGGGCGTCAGTTCCGCCTCCGGGTTTCCTCCGAGCACGATATCCGTGCCGCGGCCCGCCATATTGGTGGCGATCGTCACGGCCCCTGCGCGACCCGCCTGAGCAATGATGTGCGCCTCGCGCTCGTGATGCTTAGCGTTCAACACCTCGTGAGGGATGCGCGCCTGTTCCAGCAGGGCCGACAGACTCTCGGAGCTCTCGATGGAGGCCGTCCCGACCAACACCGGTTGCCCCTTCTTGTGGGCCTCCTCGACCTCGGTGACGATGGCGGCATGCTTCTCGGCGGTGGTCCTGTAGACCTGATCCCCCTGATCTTTACGGATCGCGGCGCGATGCGTCGGGATCACCGTGACCTCGAGGTTATAAATCTCCTGAAACTCAAAGGCCTCCGTGTCGGCCGTGCCGGTCATCCCGGCGAGCTTCTCGTAGAGACGGAAGTAATTCTGGAACGTGATCGACGCAAGCGTCTGGTTTTCGTTCTGGATCTCGACCCGCTCCTTGGCCTCGACGGCCTGATGAAGCCCGTCGGACCAGCGCCGTCCCGTCATCATGCGTCCCGTGAATTCATCGACGATGACGATCTCGCCGTTAGCCACGATGTAATCCACCTCGCGATGGTACAGGGCATGAGCCCTCAGCGCGGCGTTCAGATGATGCAGCAGACCCATGTTGGCAAGATCGTAGAGACTCTCCCCTTCCGTGAGCAAACCGGCCTGTGCCAGCAGGCGCTCGGCTGTCTCATGACCCTCTTCTGTGAGGTAAACCTGTTTGGCCTTCTCGTCCACCGAATAATCGCCGGGGCCCCCGGTCGTCTCCTGCTTCTTCAGGCGGGGCACGATGACGTCAATCTTGACGTAAAGATCCGTATTCTCTTCGGTAGGCCCGGATATGATGAGGGGTGTGCGGGCCTCATCGATGAGGATCGAATCCACCTCGTCTACGATGGCGTAATGCAGCGCACGCTGGACACGCTCGTCGGCGCTGAACGCCATATTGTCGCGCAAATAATCGAACCCGAACTCGTTGTTCGTTCCGTACGTGATATCGGCGTTATACGCCTCCCGACGCGCCGGGCCGTCCAGTGATGAGACGATGGTCCCAACCGACAGGCCCAGAAAACGGTAGAGGCGCCCCATCCATTCCGCGTCACGCGCAGCCAGATAGTCATTCACCGTGACGACATGGACCCCAGACCCGGGCAAGGCATTTAGATAGGCGGCCAAGGTCGCCACGAGGGTTTTACCCTCACCCGTGCGCATCTCCGCGATCTTGCCCTCATGGAGGACCATGCCGCCGATCAACTGGACATCGAAGTGCCGCATCCCAAGCGCTCGGCGCGAGCCCTCGCGGACCACCGCGAAGGCCTCTGGGAGCAGGGCATCAAGCGGCTCGCCACGCCCGAGCCGCTCGCGGAACACGGCCGTTTGATTGCGCAGCTCGTCGTCCGAAAGCGCCGCATAGCGCGGCTCGAGGGCGTTGATCGACCCCACCTTCTGGCGCAAGCGTCGAACCACGCGCTCGTTGCGGCTACCGAAGAATCTACTTAGGACGTTCGCGGCCATAACCCTCTGGACGACTCAGAAAAAGTCGCATTATGGCCGAAAAGGGGGGCTACTTGAACACTTTTTCACTCAATGCCGGTCGGCCAGTCGCAGAAAGCCCGCCGGATTGATGGGTACGCCGTGGAGCATAACCTCGAAATGCAGGTGCGGGCCCGTCGAATACCCGGTATCGCCCACGCGCCCGAGGAGTTGGTGCTTGTGGATCACCTCCCCCACATGCACGAAGCGCGCGCTCAGATGGGCATACATGGTCACCTCACTGTGGCCATCCGAAATCTTGATGAGGCGGCCAAAACCGCCATCTTGACCAGCGAAAATGACGATACCAGCGGCCATGGCGCGCACCGGCGTGCCGAGTGGCACGGCGATGTCGATCCCGGGATGGAAGCCCGGCCGACCCGTGAAGGGGTCCGGGCGCGGGCCGAAGGGTGAGGATATCCAGCCGCCGCGCACAGGCCAGCCGCGCGGGGTCATACGCGCCGCGACACGATGGGCCGCCAGAATCGCTGCGAGCACCGCCAGTTGAGCTGAACGGCGCGCGAACTCGATCTTCAGTCGCCCCGACAAGGCCCGGAGACCGGCAATCGTCCAACCCCGGCCGTCCTTGGGCACCGCTTCATCGGCAGAGAAAGCCGCCGGCAGCGACAAGGCTCCGACCGGCAGGCCCGCGAGAGCTCCGAGGCGCGCCGACATGGCATCGAGCCGGCTGGCGCGGGCTCTCAGCCTACCGACTGCCGTCGCAAGACCCGTGAGGTCGGTGCGGCTCACGGTAGCAAGCCTCTGAACCTGTGCCAGGGCGTCGGGCGCACCGGCACTTGCTGTCGTATCAGGCCCCCGATGGGCGAATAACCAAAAAGCGAGCACCCCCAAAACAAGCGGCATCACGCCGAACAAGGCCGTGGCACCGGCAGCTATCCGCCCAACACTCAAACTGACGGGCCGCGAACGCGCATCGCCCTCGCGCATAAAGATGATGTTCATAGGGTTCGCCGCTTGCGTGCCGGGAGCGAAAGCTCTTGCGCAAGGGCGCGCAATTTAGAGATCCGGCGTGGACGCTTCGCCGACGAGACCGGCATGGTCCGTAGCCGCGCGTGCGGGTGGAGCGCGGCGCCGAGCGGGAGGCCCGCTGACTGCACCAGCCGCCGCTCAAGAAGCGCCAGTCGGACGGCATCACTATGCAACGCGCCGAGCTCAGAGCCCATGACATCGAGGCCGGCGGCGGTATTGCGGGTGATCGATGCGAGCTCCGCGTGGGCCACGATGGCCGCGCCTGCGCTCCGGCCAGGACCCTGCACGGCGGGGACCAGGGCCGCGAGCAGCCCATAAACCCCGAACGCAAGCAGCAGGGGGACGACGCCCACACAGACGCCGATCGCGACCTGCCATTGCCGTGCGCTAAGCCGCCAATGGCGATTCAAGCGGCTCCGGTGGCCCACGATCCTCAACGTCACATTCGCAGGCTTGTCCGCTTTCACGTCACTGTCCTCGGTCGCCCTGACCCCATCAAACTGCGGGGATGGCCCTCGCGAAGGAGATGGCCGGACGATCTGTCTCCTCGAACGAGACGATCTCCCAGGCCTCGGCATCCGCAACCAACGCGCGCAGCAAGCGATTATTCAAGGCATGACCCGACTTGCAGGCGCTGAAGGCCCCTATCAGGGGATGCCCCAGAAGGTAGAGATCCCCGATCGCATCCAGGATCTTATGCTTCACGAATTCGTCTTCGTAACGCAGCCCGTCCTCGTTCAAAATGCGGAAATCATCCATGACGACGGCGTTGTCGAGACCGCCCCCGCGGGCCAAGCCATTCTGTCGCAGGGCCTCGAGCTGGCGCATGAAGCCGAACGTCCGCGCCCGGCTGATCTCCTTCACGAACGAGGTCGTGGAGAAGTCGATGCAAGCCGTCTGGGTCGAATTGCGGAAAATGGGATGATCAAAGTCTATCGCAAAGGACACCTTGAAACCGTCCCACGGTTCAAAGCGCACCCATTTGTCGCCATCCTGAATTTCAATCGTCTTACGGATGCGGATGAAGCGCTTATGAGCCGCCTGCTCCTCGACCCCCGCCGACTGGATCAAAAAGACGAAGGGCCCCGCACTGCCGTCCATAATGGGGACTTCTGGCGCGGTCAAATCCACATAGGCGTTGTCGATCCCAAGACCCGCAAAGGCCGACATCAGGTGTTCGACCGTCGAAACACGTGCCCCGTTATGCTCGAGCGTCGTCGAGAGGCGTGTGTCACTGACGTTCTCGGGGCACGCCCGTATTTCCATGAGCTGCGGTGAGTCGACCCGGCGGAAGATGATGCCGCTATCGACCGGCGCCGGACGCAAGGTCAGGTAAACCTTCTCCCCGGTATGCAACCCGACCCCTGTGGCCCGAATCACGTTCTTTAACGTACGTTGCTTTATCATGAGACTTCCGCGCTGTGATGCAGAATAGCACCTTGCTGACCATGCCGGACCTCCCTGTTCGGCCACCGGAGGCAAGCCTCGGCTAGTGTCTTAAACAATAAAGACAAAATCCGGCTCTGTCCAGGTCGGTCGTCCAATACGGTCATATCCGGCCCCTCTGCCCCGACAAACGGACCTAATCGGCCTGACGACGGAGGAAGGCCGGAATGTCAAGGTAATCCGCGGCCTGGGTGTCGAGCTTCTGGCCCACCCGCCGGTTGCGGATGACGGTGGGAGTATCCAGATCGTCGTAGTCCGGGAGCGGAGTGGCCCCACCCCCCACGGCGCCGCCCTTGGCCACCTTCAATGCGACGGCCGCCCGCTTCTGACCGCCGCCAAGCCCGGTCGCGACCACCGTGACGCGCATCGCGTCCTCCATTGTGGGATCGATCGCATGGCCCATGACCACGGTTGCGTCGTCGGACGCAAACTCCTTGATCGTATCGCCGACTTCGGCAAACTCGCCCAGAGACATGTCGGCGCTTGCGGTGATATTTACTAGCATACCGCGGGCGCCGGCGATATCCACATCCTCCAGAAGCGGGCTCGAGATCGCCGCACGCGCCGCCTCGCGGGCACGATCGGAACCCCGCGCAACCGCCGACCCCATCATTGCCATCCCCATCTCCGACATTACCGTGCGGACGTCGGCAAAATCGACGTTGATGTGGCCGGGCTTCGTTATGAGCTCGGCAATCCCCTGCACAGCCCCTTGCAAGACCTGGTTGGCCTTGGCGAAGGCGTCGAGCAAGGTCATGTCACGGCCGACCACGGCAAGCAGCTTCTCGTTCGGGATTGTGATAATCGAGTCGACATACTCGGCGAGGTCCCGTATCCCCTGCTCGGCAACGCTCATGCGCTTTCTGCCCTCGAAAGGGAACGGCTTCGTGATCACAGCCACCGTCAGGATGCCCTGATCCTTCGCCACTTGGGCTACGATGGGCGCCGCACCCGTACCGGTACCTCCGCCCATGCCCGCCGTGATGAATACCATGTCGGCCCCAGCAATCGCCTCGGCTATGCGCTCCCGGTCTTCCATGGCCGCTTGGCGCCCGACCGAAGGATCGGCACCGGCGCCCAACCCCTTGGTGAGGTTGGAACCAAGCTGCAAGATCACGTTGGCCGACGACTTCCTGATCGCCTGTGCGTCCGTATTGGCAACGATGAACTCTACGCCGTCGATATTGGAGTTCATCATGTACTCTATGGCGTTACCGCCGCCGCCGCCAACCCCTATGACTTTGATGATGGCCTGTTGGCCGCTCGTCTCTACGATTTCAAACATGGCCCACTCTCCTATCCTTTAATGGATGTCGCACCGACTTCCTTCCCGATGTCAAAAATTCCCTTGAAACCAACTTTTCATGCGATTCAATATTTCCGAAAAACGCCCCGGGCTCTGGCGGCCCGTTGGCGCAAAAACAGCGCTCGCTGTCTGCTTGTGCCCGTACAAAACAAGACCAACGCCGGTCGCGAATATGGGGTTGTGCACTACGCCGCTTAATCCTCCCACGTACTGCGGGACCCCCAGTCGCACCGGCACGTGAAATACCTCTTCAGCCAACTCAACCATGCCCTCCATCTTCGCGCTCCCACCGGTCAACACGATCCCCGAGCCCAACAGGTCCATGAAGCCGCTCTTGCGCAAATCATCGGCAATCAGCTCATACAATTCCGTTATGCGCGGCTCGACCACTTCCGCGAGCGTCTGCCGGGAAAGTTTGCGCGGTGCGCGGTCCCCCACGCCCGGGACCTCCACCACACCATCCTCGACGCCGCGCCCAGAGGCGCAGGCCCACTGTTTCTTGATGTCTTCGGCGTATTGCGTAGGCGTGCGCAGCGCTACGGCGATGTCATTTGTGACTTGGTCGCCGGCGATGGGGATCACCGAGGTGTGGCGGATTGCGCCCTGCGTGAAGACCGATATGTCGGTCGTGCCGCCACCGATATCGACCAGGCACACGCCGAGTTCCTTTTCATCCTCAGTCAGAACCGAGATGCTCGACGCCAATTGTTCAAGGATGATGTCCTCGACCTCGAGCCCGCAACGCCGCACGCATTTGATGATATTCTGAGCGGCGCTCACGGCACCCGTCACGATGTGAACCTTAGCCTCTAAGCGCACCCCCGACATGCCAATGGGTTCGCGGACCCCCTCCTGGCGATCGATGATGTACTCCTGCGGAAGGATGTGGAGAATCTTCTGATCCGCCGGGATCGGTAGCGCGCGCGCCGCCTCGAGGACGCGATCGACGTCCCCTTGCCCGACCTCCTTGGTCTTTATGGCAACGATTCCATGCGAGTTGACGGAATTTATGTGGCTTCCGGCTATGCCTGCGTAAACCGAGTGAATTTGGCAGCCGGCCATGAGCTCAGCCTCTTCGACCGCGCGCTGTATCGACTGGACGGTCGACTCGATATTGACGACCACACCCTTTTTCAGACCCCGCGATGGCTGGTGGCCAACGCCGATGATCTCTATTGCCCCGCCTGGCCCAACCTCGCCTACGATTGCAAGCACTTTAGAGGTTCCAATATCGAGCCCCACTACAAGCCGGGTTTCCCCCCTTTTAGTCATTTTTATCTCCCGAGCCCGTCTTCCAGCCTATGGCAAAACCATTCGTGTACCGCAAATCCACCTGGCGCATCTTCGCCCGTTCGCTCTCAAGCTGCGGAAAAACCGCGACGAAGCGTGCGAGCCGCGCGTAAGAGTCATGACCCAAAACAACCTTGGGTCCTCCCCTCAAGGTCGCACGCCAAGCGCCTCGGTCGGATAAAGTGAGCGTCGCTATCGTCAAACCGACAGGCTTCAGGAGCGCCTCGAAGCGTCCATAATGAGCCCACATGGCGCTCTCAGTGCCTGCCGGCCCCTGGAACAAGGGCAAGCCTTTGGGCTGCTCATAATGATCCAAGTGCGCGCGCAGGCCCTGCGCATCAAGCCACCCGCCGCGCGCCCATTGCGCCTTGAGGTGCAGACGCTTCACATGGATGACAAGGGTTCTTGGAAAGCGGCGCTCGACGCGCACCGAGCCGACCCATGGGACCGCCTTCACGGCGGCCCCCACCTGATCGAGCGGCAGAGTATAAAAATCCTGGGATAGGAAAGGCCGGATGGCGGCCACGAGCAGAGGCTGCGGGATGTGACCGAGGTGGCCTACGACGCGCACTGACCGGACCGGGAACCTTCCAGGCGCAAGCAAGGAATGGAGTCCCCACGCCGCGAACGGGGCCGAAAGCGCGAAGGCCGCGATGCGTAAGTGACGCCGGTTGAGCCCGCGAAAGCGCCCGTACCAGCGTGATGTCCGCCGATTGCGGGTCGGCCGTACCCTGATGTCTGCGCCGACGCTCACAGGCCATCCCCCAAAGTTTGCGACAAGATCTCGAGCACCAGATCCTCAAAGGACAATCCTGCAGCGCGGGCGGCCATCGGCACGAGACTATGATCTGTCATGCCCGGAACGGTATTGAGCTCCAGCACGTAAAATCGACCGGCGCTGTCTTCCATAATGTCCACACGGCCCCAGCCACGCGCGCCCAAGGCCTTGAACGCCCGCATGGCAAGGTCCTGCATCGCAAGTTCGCGTTCTGGCGTCAGGCCCGCCGGACAGTGATAGCGCGTCGTGCCGACTAGATACTTCGCCTCGTAGTCATAGAAGTCATGCGGCGTCTCTAGTCTTATAATTGGTAGAGCCCGGTCCCCGAGGATGGCGCAGGTGTACTCGGGGCCCACGATGCAAGTCTCAGCCAGCACGAAACCAAAGGCGCGCGCCTTATGAAACGCCTCGGCAAGGGTCGTGGCTTGTGCCACCCGGCTTACGCCGACACTCGACCCCTCGGACACGGGTTTCAGGATAAGAGGGAATCCAAGCGTTGCCGCGGCCGCGAGATCGGCCTCGGTATCGATCACGCGATAATCCGGTGTCGAGAGAGAAGACGCCAGGAACAGCGCCTTGGTCGCCACCTTGTCCATGGCAAGCGCCGAGGCGGCAACACCGCTGCCCGTGTAAGGTATGCCCATGACCTCGAGCAGACCCTGCACACATCCGTCCTCACCCAACCGCCCGTGAAGCGCAATAAAGGCGCGATCGTAACCTTCGGCAAGCCGCATCGGCAGATCGCGCCCGGCATCCACCCCATGAGCATCCACGCCCCGCGCGCGCAGCGCGGCAAGCACCGCAGCGCCACTTTTCAGGGAGATTTCGCGCTCGGACGAGGCCCCTCCGCACAAGACCGCGACCTTCCCGTAAGGACTCATGCAGCGTCTCCCACGATCTTCACCTCGGTCTCCAGCCACACATCCATGCGCTCATGGACCTCTGCCTGAACTCGAAGGATCAGGCGCTCAATATCGGAGGCCGTGGCCGCTGCATCGTTGATGATGAAATTGGCGTGACGCTCAGACACCACCGCGCCGCCCTCGCGTAATCCTTTGAGGCCCGCTTGCTCTATCAATCGACCGGCGTGGTCGCCGGGCGGATTGCGGAAAACGGACCCGGCATTCGCTGTCTGTACAGGCTGTGTTCGGTTGCGCACTCCGAGGTGCTCGCGGATACGCGCCATTCCAAGGGGCGGATCACCGGGAGACAGTTCGAACAAAGCGCTCACGAACCATTCCTCGCGGAAAAACCTCACGCTCCGATAACCGATTTCGAAATCGACGCGCGTACGCACGTGCCGTTCCCCGCTCCGATCGACCGTCTCGACCGCCGCCACTTGCTCCCAGATCTCACAGCCGGCGGCGCCCGCATTCATCGCGAGGGCCCCACCGACCGTGCCCGGTATACCCGCGAGGAACTCGAGCCCGGTGTATCCGGATTGCACGGAGAAGCGCGCAAGCTTGGCAAGCGGTACGCCCGCCTCGGCGCGTATGGCCTGGCCCTCGAACCCAAGCCCTGCAAGACCGCCCGCCGTGATCACGACCAAGCCGCGGATGCCCGCATCGCGGACGAGCGTATTGCTGCCAAGCCCAAGCCACAGAAGCGGTAACGTGGGATGCGCAGACAGGAAGGTCGAGAGCGCAGGTACCGTAGGCGGCACACAGAGCACGTCGGCCGGCCCTCCGACGCGCCACGTCGTATGCGGCGCAAGCGGCTCGTCATAGCGAACGATGTCGTTCCGAGCGGGGCTTGGGCAGGTCATCGCATCCCCTTCAGTGCCTCTGGCAAGGCCAGGGCTGCCTGCCCGATATTGCCGGCGCCCAGGGTCAAGACCAGATCATTGGCGCCCACGACCGGGGCCAGAATGCGCGGGAGATCCGCCAGACTTTCCACGAACACCGGATGGCGTCCGCGCGCTCGGATAGACCGACACAACGTACGCCCATCGGCACCGCTCACCGGGGTCTCCCCAGCGCTATAGACTTCGGTCACGAAGAGGTGCTCGATCTCCGACAAGGCTGCGGCGAAATCCTCGAGCAAATCGTGAGTCCTTGTGTAACGGTGCGGCTGAAAGACCACCACCAGGCGGCGATCAGGCCACCCCTCGCGCGCCGCCTCCAGCGTCGCGGCAATCTCGCGGGGATGGTGCGCGTAATCATCCACAAAAAGGATGTCACCGCCCTCGACGGGGCTTAGGGCGTTGATCTGAAAGCGGCGCCCTATCCCCGCGAACGCCATGAGACCCTGCGCGATATCTTCGCGCTTAGCCCCCAGTTCATGACCTACGGCAATCGCGGCAAGCGCATTCAGTACGTTATGGCGGCCGGGGTGACGCATCGAGGCCTCGAGCCACAACTCCTCACCACAATAGGCGACCGCGAAGCGCATGTTCTGGCCCTCTTGCATAATATGGTGGGCGCGTATCTGCGCGTCGTCACTCACACCATAGGTCAGAACGGGTTTATGGATATCCGGCAACAGTTCGCGAATGATCGGATCGTCTATGCAGACGATTGCGAGTCCATAGAAAGGCAGGTTATGCAGGAAGGCCAGGAAGGCCTGCTTGAGGCGCTGAAAGTCCCCGCCATAGGTACCCATGTGATCTGAGTCGATATTCGTGACGATCGCGATCAAGGGCTGGAGATGGAGGAACGAGGCGTCGCTTTCGTCGGCCTCCGCGACGAGATAGCGACCGCGTCCGAGCCGCGCATGACTGCCGATGCTATTCAAGCGACCGCCTATGACGAAGGTCGGGTCGAGTCCCGCCTGACCCAGGACGCTGGCCACGAGGCTCGTGGTGGTGGTCTTCCCATGAGTCCCTGCGACCGCCACCCCTTGCTGGAGACGCATCAGTTCACCCAACATCTCGGCGCGCGGAATGACGGGGATCTTGGCGGCCCGTGCCGCCATCACCTCGGGATTTTCTGACGCTATCGCCGAAGAAACGACGACGACATCCTGCACGCGCACGAGGCTTGGGTCATGGCCGATATGGACGCGTATCCCCAAACCCTCGAGGCGACGGGTATTGGCGCTTTCGGCCGCATCCGATCCGGACACCTCGAATTTGAGGTTATGAAGAACTTCGGCGATACCGCACATGCCGGCGCCGCCTATGCCCACGAAATGGATACGATGGACGTTATGCATACGCCGCCTCCAGACATGCCGCGACGATCCGTTCCGTGGCATCGGGCATGGCGCACGATCGACTACGCTCAGCCATACGCATGCCCACCTCGGGGGCGCGCGCCAGGCCTTCGAGCAACTCTGCCAAATGCGATGGGGAAAACTCGCCCTGCGGCACCAGGAGCGCCGCCTCCCGATCAGCCAGGAAACGGGCGTTAGCCGTCTGATGGTCGTCCGTCGCATGAGGGAAGGGGACTAGGACAGCGGCGGTACCGACCGCGCACAACTCGGCGATCGTCATAGCGCCCGCCCGGCACACCACCACATCAGCCCACTCATACTCCGCGGCCATATCGTCTATGAACGCGGTCGCGCGGGCATCGAGGCCGCGGCTACGATACGCCTCCTCGGTGGACGCCAACTCTCTCTGCCCGGTTTGATGATGGATGACAGGCCGCCACGCGGGATCGATAAGGGCGGCGGCCTGCGGCAGGACAGTATTCAACACTGTCGCCCCCTGGCTCCCCCCCACGACCAACACGCGCAGTGGCGGGACGCGGTCGCGAAGCCGGGTCTCGGGGCGCGCAACGCGCAGTATCTCGGGCCGCACGGGATTCCCCGTGTGAACGGCCCCAGGCAGAGAACGGAACGCCTCCGGAAACCCGCAGAGAACGCGATCAGCGAACAAGGCGAGCGCACGGTTGGTAAGGCCCGCGAGCGCATTTTGTTCGTGTACGACAAGCGGCGTGCGCATAAGCCACGCCATCATCCCGCCGGGGCCGGCGACGAAGCCGCCGAGCGCAAGGACTGCATCCGGACGCCACCGCCTGAAGATCTGGAACGTCTGCCAAAGAGCGATGAGCAGGCGCCCCGGCAAAAACGCGAGATCGCGCAGCGAACCTCTCCGCAAGCCCTGGATCGTGATCCACTCAATGGGGAAACCGGCCGCCGGCACGACGCGCGCCTCGAGGCCGCGCTGGGTGCCCACCCAGACGACAGTGACCCCCTCGGCCCGCAAGGCCTGGGCCACGGCGAGCGCCGGGAACACGTGGCCCCCGGTCCCGCCAGCAGCAATCAGAACGCTCTTCATCGCGATGCCCCTCGGGCCTTCAGTTCGCGATCGATACGGAGCAAGAGGCCAAGCGCAACACAACTCATTAGAGTACTGGAGCCTCCGTAGCTTAAAAGCGGTAGGGCGAGCCCCTTGGTTGGCAGAACGCCCATGTCGACACCCATGTTGATGATGGCCTCCAAGCCGATCAGGATACCGACCCCTTGAGCGACATAGCAGGCGTAAAGATCCTCGGCCACGCGCGCGGCCTCAGCGATTCGGAACGCGCGGATCACAAGCACGGCGAAGAGCGCGATGACAAACAGCACGCCAAGAAACCCGAACTCCTCGCCGACAATCGCAAATAGGAAGTCTGTGTGGGCGGCCGGCAAATAATAGAGCTTCTGAATACTGAGACCGAGTCCGCGCCCAAGCCAACCTCCGCGCCCAAACGCCATGAGCGATTGCACGAGCTGATAGCCATCGCCCTTGGCCTGCGCGAAGGGATGCAAAAAGCCTATGACTCTTTGCTCGCGATAGCGGGATGCGAGGATCAGCACGGCACCCGCCCCCACCCCCGAAAGAACCACCGCCAAGAAGTGACTCAGTCGGACGCCGCCCACGAACAGCATGCCGAAGGCAACCGCCCATAAAATCACCTCACTGCCCATATCCGGCTCGAGCAGGAGCAGCACGCCAGTCACCATGAGCAGGGTGGCGACGGTAAGGATACCGTGAGTGAACTCACTTAAGCGCCCCTGGCGGCGCACGAGGTAGCCCGCCAGATAGAGGACCAGGAAGAGCTTCAGGAACTCCGAGGGCTGGATATTGATGACACCAAGCGACAGCCAGCGCGCGGAACCATTGACCCGCACACCGACATGCGGAATCAAGACCATAACCAGCGCCACAAGCCCTGCGATCAGCAGATAGGGGGAGATCTGGCGCCACACGGTCATGGGGATGGTGACCACCACCATGAGCGTCACGAGGCTGAGCGCGGTGTTCACGCCGTCATGCCAGAGGTAATAGATGCTGTAACCAGCCCTATGGATAGAGACGAACGCCGATGCCGAGTACACCATGACAAGGCCGAAGCCAAGCAGCGTATACAAGGTATACAGAAGAACCGGGTCCAGCGGTGGTGAGCGGCGGGCGACAGCCGCGTCGTTCGCGTCAACCATGACCACCCCCTTGGCGCCCAATCACGAGGCGCCGAACCGCGTCGGCGAAAACCTCGCCACGATGCGCATAATTGCGATACATATCAAAGCTCGCGCACGCAGGCGACAAGAGCACGTGATCACCAGGCTCTGCATAATCGCGCGCCAGGCGCACGGCCTCTTCCATATCGCCCGCGTGGACGATCGGGCACGAACCACGGACCGCCTCTTCGATCCGCTTGGCATCGCGCCCTATCAGCACCACGGCACGGGCCTTGTCGCGTACAACCGGGGCAAGCGGCGAGAAATCCGCACCCTTGCCGTCACCGCCGGCGATCAGGACCACGCGCCCGGCAAGCCCGGCCATGGCGGCGGTCGTCGCACCGACGTTCGTCCCCTTCGAGTCGTCTATCCATTCAACACCTTCGTGCCGACCCACCACCTCGGTCCGATGGGCAAGGCCCTGGAAGTTTGCTGTCGCCTCCACCATCGCTGGGAGGTCGCGGCTCACGGTAGTCGCAAGCGCAAAGGCAGCCATAACATTGGCGATGTTATGGCGTCCTGGGAGTGGCACAGCGGCCACCGGCATCAAAGGATGGCGCCCATGGGCGATCCACGGCTCGCCGACATGGTCGATCAGGCCGAAATCGTGACCGATCGGCCGATTCAGGCCAAACGAGACCACCTCGCGATCTTCGTGGGCCATGGTGGTGACCCACGGATCATCGCGATTGATAACCATGCGCCCCATTCCCGTAAAAATGCGCGCCTTGGCATGGGCGTATTCAGCCAGATCCTCGTAGCGATCCATATGATCGGGGCTCACGTTTAAGACAGTGGCCGCCTGGGCATTCAGGCTCGCGGTCGTCTCCAGCTGAAAACTCGAAAGCTCGAGAACGTAAACGTCAGGCGGGGGCTCGGCCAATAACGACAGTACCGGCACACCGATGTTACCCGCCACCGCGACCTTGAAGCCCGCCCCCTTGAGCAGATCACCGACCAAGGTCGTGACCGTGCTCTTGCCGTTGGAGCCCGTGATGGCGATGACAGGCGCGAGACACGCGCGGGCAAAGAGCTCGATGTCACCTACGACCGCCACGCCCTGGCGGCGGGCGATGGCGATGGCCGGCTCCTTCAGGGACAGACCCGGGCTCACCGCCAGCAGGTCGGCACCGCCAAGGACCTCTTCACGCAGGGCGCCCGTGAGTACGGATACCTGCGCATGACGCTTACGCAGACCTTCCAGGAGCGGGGGCGTGGGGCGTGTATCACACACCGTGACGTCATAACCCTGCGACAACAGATACGTGACACACGATAGGCCCGTCTCGCCCAAACCCAGAACGATCGCATGTCGGCTCATGGTAGCCCCCCGAGGGTGGATAGCCCCACCAACACCAAAATGAGGGTGACAATCCAAAACCGCACGATCACCCGCGGCTCCGGCCAGCCCTTCAGCTCAAAATGGTGATGAAGGGGCGCCATCCTGAAAATGCGCCGCCCGGTGAGCTTGAAAGAGCCGACCTGCAACATGACCGAGACAGTCTCGGCCACGAACACACCGCCCATGACGAACAGCAGAATCTCCTGTCGGATGACAACAGCGACAACACCCAGCGCGGCGCCGAGCGCAAGTGCCCCCACATCGCCCATGAACACCTGGGCCGGATAGGCGTTGAACCAGAGAAAAGCCAGCGCAGAACCTATGATCGCGCAGCAGAAAACCACGAGTTCCTGCGCGCCTGGGACAAAGGGGTGATCGACCTGTCCGGCGAAATGCGCTGAACCCGCGACATAGGCGAGGACCGCGAGAGCACCCGCGACCATGGCCGTCGG
The DNA here is from genome assembly GCF_054609335.1 of Acidiferrobacter sp. Taxonomy (NCBI): domain Bacteria; kingdom Pseudomonadati; phylum Pseudomonadota; class Gammaproteobacteria; order Acidiferrobacterales; family Acidiferrobacteraceae; genus Acidiferrobacter; species Acidiferrobacter sp. The sequence goes on from NZ_JBTRWP010000002.1 coordinate 101,090, forward strand.
AAAGGCCGCGAGGCCGTCGAGGCCGTCGGTGAGATTGACCGCGTTACTCGCGCCAGTGATGACTAGGAAGGCGAAAAAGATGAACGAGAAGATGCCGAGCTGGGCCAAGGGATGAGCCACCCACGGCAGATAGAAGGCAGTATCCGGCCCCTTGTGCGCCCAAGCGAAGATGGCGGCAGCTGCCGCCACCGACGCGACAGCCTGTGACACAAATTTTGCCCGTGCGCCGATTCCGCGCGGATTCTTCGAAAGGAGCTTCACATAATCGTCGGCCCATCCGATGGCACCAAACAACAATAAGGTCGCAAGCGCGATCCACGTGTCGGCGTCGCCAAGCCGCATCCAAAGGAGCGTCGATACCGTGATTGTAAACAGCATGAGCAGGCCGCCCATGGTCGGCGTACCGGCCTTCTGATAGTGGCTCTGCGGACCATCCTTGCGGACCGTCTGCCCGATAAGCCGCGCCGTGAGCTTACGAATCATCGCGGGACCGGCGGCAAGACCGAGAGCGAACGCCGTCAGTAGCGCGAGCAGGGCGCGCCAGGCGAGGAGATGGGCGGTCGAGCCGGCCCCGAAGGCCTTAAGGATGAGCAGTAGCATCCGGCCCTCCACCAGCACGCAGGGCGGACGCAACGCGCTCCATGCGCATGCTCCGCGACCCCTTGACCAACACCACGGCGTCCTTGTGAAGTGCCGCCTTCAGATCTCGCGACAAAGTTTCGTGATCCTCATAGTGACGCCCGCCCGCGCCGAATGCCGCGGCCGCCTCGCGGGCAAGCGGCCCCAGAGTCCAGAGATGTTCAATTTTGGAGGCGGCAGCTGCCGCGCCGAAGGTTCGGTGCATCAGAGCGGCCGCGTCCCCCAGCTCGGCCATATCGCCCAAGACGAACCAGCGCTCGCCGGGCAAACCGGCCAAGACATCGAGGGCTGCGCGCGCCGAATCCGGATTGGCGTTGTAGCTGTCGTCTATCAACCGTGAACCGGCAAAACCAGGAACGCTCTGGAGACGGCTCGCAACGGGTGCCGCCTGCGCCAAACCTTGTGCTATCGCCTCGCGCGAGACACCGAATGTCAGAGCAAGCGCCGTCGCCGCCAAGGCGTTCGCCACGTTATGGCGCCCCAAGAGCGCGAGGCGAGCCGCTAGGGGGGCGCTCCATCCCGGGGCGCGAATGCTAAGTTCAGTACCGTCGTCTCGGAGCGTGAACCGGGCCGACACGTCTGCTGCCTGGCCTAGCCCATAGGTCAATATCGGCCCCGGGGCGAGGCCCTTCCAATACGCGGCGTAGTTGTCATCGACATTGATCACGGAGGTCCCCTGCCCCCCCAAGATCGAGTACAAAGACCCCTTTTCGTGGGCCACCGCCTCGACCGTGCCGAGACCTTCCAAATGCGCGGATCCCGCGTTCGTGACTACCGCCGCGTCGGGTGCGGCGAGCGCCCCGAGTGCCGCGATCTCGCCGGGCCGATTCATGCCAAGCTCCACGACCGCATAATCATGCTCGGGCCGCAACCTGAGCAGTGTGAGCGGCAAACCGATATCGTTATTGAGATTGCCTTGGGTGGCGATCCCCTGCCGCCCCACAGCCAATATGCGCGCGGTTAGTTCCTTGACGCTGGTCTTGCCATTACTCCCGGTCACGGCGAGCACCTTGGCCGGCATTTTGCGGCGCCAGTAAGCTGCCAGACGACCCAGGGCGTGACGGGTGTCCGGCACAACGAGGCACTGTGGCCAACCCGGCTCGCGCGGTCGGTCGGTCAGGGCTGCCACAGCACCCTGGGAGGCCGCGTCCCGCAAGAAGGCATGGCCATCGAAACGCGCACCGCGCAGGGCAACGAACAGGCAACCGGGGGTCATCGTGCGCGTGTCCGTCGCCACGCCATGGATGCGCCCGGAGGCATCGCCAACAACGGCGCCGACCGCCATGGCCGCCTCGTCGATGGTCATCATGAAACCTCCAGGAGCTGGCGCACCGTGAGCCGGTCACTGTAGGGGACGCGGCGATCACCGAATTGCTGATATTCCTCGTGCCCTTTCCCGGCGATGACGACGATGTCGCCCGCGGACGCCTCGCGCAACGCCCGCGCGATGGCCGCGTGTCTGTCGCCCATGACGATGAATCTCCCGCGGGCATCATCGGGCACACCCGACAGGATATCGGCCACGATCCGCGCGGGATCCTCGTGCCGGGGATTGTCGTGGGTGACGATCGCAAGGTCGGCGCAACGGCTGGCACACTCGCCCATGAGCGCGCGCTTGCCGCGATCACGGTCGCCGCCGCAGCCAAACACGCACACGACGCGCCCTGCGGTATGGGCGCGCGCCCCAGCCAAGGCCTTCTCAAGGGCGTCCGGGGTATGGGCATAGTCGACCACGACGAACGGCTGGTCGACGCGGCCGGGAAAGGGTTCCATGCGCCCCGGGATCGGGGCTACGGTCGCGAGCGCCTCCGCGGCATCTTCCGCCTTCCAGCCCGAAGCGAGCAATGCCGTCAGAGCAGCGGCGAGGTTGTAAACGTTGAATCGCCCAATGAGCGGGCTTGTGAGCGTTACGGATCCGTCCGGGACAATGAACTCGATCTGGAGCCCCTCGCCAGTCGCGTGGGCATCTCTTATCCGGACATCGCCCGCGCTCCCATAAATCCAGGGACGCACCTGGGGGTGAAGTCGGGCTTGCAGGGTCGTACTGAAAGGGTCATCGCCGTTCAAGACCGCGAACGCGAGCTCGGGTAGGGTGAACAACAAAGCCTTGGCCTCCCCGTAGCGCCCCATGTCTCCGTGGTAATCGAGGTGATCGCGCGTGAGATTGGTAAAGACCGCGCCTGTGAATCGCACGCCGCCCACCCGCCCCTGGTCGAGCGCATGGGAAGAGACCTCAATCGATACGGCCTGCGCGCCCTCGCGGCGAAAACGATCCAACCAACGGTGGAGCGAGACTGCATCCGGCGTGGTCCTGTCCGCGGGTAACAAGGCCCCTGGGAAACCATTGCCGAGGGTGCCGATCACAGCACAGGGCGTGCGCGTGCTAAGCGCCTGCGCTATGAGATGACTGGTCGTGGTCTTGCCATTGGTACCCGTTATTCCAATCACCGACAAAGCGTTCGAAGGACTTCCATAGAAACGATCGGCGATGGTCCCAACCAAGGGGCGCAGACCTGGGCAGGCGATGATGGGCACAGACCCGAGCTGTCCGTCGGGTGCGCTTTCACTCACGACCGCCGCCGCCCCGCGCGCCACGGCGTCACTTATGAAACGACGGCCATCCTGACTCGTTCCGGTCAAAGCCATGAACAGGGCCCCGGGCACCACCGTTCGGCTATCCAGGGTCAAGGTGGCGACGGCACGGTCGGCGTCCCGACCAAGCTGTCGAATGCCTGTTAGCAGAGCGCTCAACATCGTGGTCATGGCCACCTCGTCTGCGCGCGCGCCATCGTGGTCACGGGGTCGTCGGGAGGGATGTTCAGTATCCGTAGGGCGCCGGTCATGACTTTGCGGAACACAGGCGCCGCGGACTCAGCCCCATAATAACCATGCTTACGGGGATCCCGGATATCGACGAAGATCACGAGCCGCGGATCCGACGCCGGCGCATAACCACCAAAAGAAGCGACATAGCGATGCTTATGATAACCCTTCAGGTCCGCGATGTGGGCCGTTCCGGTCTTGCCAGCTACGCGATAATTCACGACGTCGGCCGTCGCCCCCGTCCCGGCTGGACTTGCCGCGAGCTCCAGCATGTGGCGCATGTCACGAACGACGCGTGGCGAAAAAACGCGCCGCCCCGGGGAGGGTACCGCGTCTTTCAGAATACTGATCGTCCTCAAGAGGCCGCCATCGGCGAACACCGTATAGGCCCGCGCCATTTGCATGGGGGTCACGGAGATTCCGTAACCAAATGCCAAAGTTGCCTTCTGGATAGGCTCCCAGGTGTTTGGCGGACTCAAGAAACCGCTCGACTCCCCCGGCAAGCCGCTCTTGGTCGAATGGGTAAAACCCAGGCGGAGAAAATTCTGGTACATGGCTTGGCGCGTCAGAGTCGTAAGGGCGATCTTGGACGCCCCGACATTGCTCGATTCGGCGATAACATGCGACACATCGATGAGGCCGAAATTTGCAACGTCGCTGATCCGATCAGGCCCCACCCAGTAGCTTCCTGGCGAAGTGCTGACGAGTGTGTGGGGTACGATGCGACCCGACTGCAAAGCCAGCGCAATCGTGAACGGCTTCAAAGACGAGCCGGGTTCGATCACGTCAGTGACGGCACGGTCACGATAATAGCTGCTGTTCAAGTCGCTGCGCGTGTTGGGGTTGAAGCTCGGCACATTGGCGAGCGCCAGAACCTGACCCGACCGGGCGTCGAGAACAATGACGGAGCCGCTGCTCGCGTCATGGTAACGAACCGCTTTGAGAAGTTCACGGTAGGCGAGATACTGGATGCGCTCGTCGATACTCAAGACCAGGGTATGCCCGGGCCGTGGGGGACGGGGGCCCCGGCGCACGGCGATAGGCTCACCCAAGCCATCGCGAATCACAACCGCGCGCCCGCGATGCGGACTGAGCAGGGCGTTATAAGCGAGCTCGACACCGTCTTGACCTTGGTCGTTAATGTTCGTAAACCCGATCAGGGTCGCAGCGACCGCACCCGCCGGGTAATAGCGCCGATACTCGCGCTGCGAGGCCACCCCCGGTATACGCAGATCGAGAATGCGCGCGGCATACCGCGGATCCACCTGCCGACGCAGATACATGAACTGCTCGCGCCGTTGCGCGGCAAGAGCGCTTCGCAAAGTCGCCGTGCGCCAACCGATGGCGTGCGCCAGACGCGGCCACACAGCCGGTTCTTTCGATAGGATCTGGGGGTTCGCCCAGAGGGAATCCACGGGCGTACTGATCGCAAGCGGCTGCCCGTGGCGGTCCACGATCATGCCTCGATGCCCCTCTTGTTGCACGGTCTCTATCGCCTGACGCCTCGCCTCATGGCGGAGAAAGGGCGCATCCACGACCTGCAGGAAAAATGCCCGCACGGCCATGAGCGCCAGCGCCGCCAGCATCAGGGCCAGCAGAAAAGACGATCGCCCGAAACCGGCTTGGCCGGTGACGACGAGATAGTGGCCCGGCGTGCTCATGGGAGATTCGACGGTTGAGTGTAAATGAGCACGATGCGCCGCGGATCCGGCATCACCATGTCGAGGTGGTGTCGCGCGATCCTATCGATGCGCCGGTGCGCGGCAAGCGTTCCCTGTTCCAGCAAGAGGCGCCCCCATTCCACATGCAAGGCGTCCCTTTGGCTCGTGAGGTGCTGTTCGCGGCCGAAGAGCAGCAGGTAGCGGTTGCGGACATCGACAAGCGCCAAGGCCGACACCACAAGCGCGACAAGCCAGAAACCGACCGACCGCCGACTCACGAGGCCTCCCTTAGGCGTTCGGCGACACGCATGACCGCGCTCCTGGCGCGCGGGTTGGCGGCGCATTCGGCAACGCCTGGCCGCACAGGCTTCCCGATCACCTTGAGGCGAGGAGCCAGCATAGCCTGCGGAATCGGCAGGCGCGTCGGATAGGCATCCCCACGTGCCTCATGCGCGAAAAACTGCTTCACGATACGGTCTTCCAGTGAATGGAAGCTAATCACAACAAGCCGTCCGCCCGGCCTCAACAAATCCCGCGCGGCCGGTAGCGCACGGGTCAATTCTCCCAATTCGTCGTTCACGAGGATGCGCAAGGCCTGAAAGGCACGGGTCGCCGGATCCTGTCCAGGCTCGCGGCGCGGGATTTCGCGCGCAACGAGCGCCGCGAACTGCGACGTCGTGATGATCGGGGCATCGACCCGCGTAGCCACGACCGCGCGCGCGATGCGTCGCGCGAAGCGTTCCTCTCCGAAATCGCGGAGCACACGCACGATCTCAGCCTCGGGGACACTGTTCAGCCATTCAGCGGCCGACGGTCGCGATTGCCGATCCATGCGCATATCGAGCGGCCCGTCCTTCCGAAAGCTGAATCCACGGCACGCATCATCCAGCTGGGGAGACGACACCCCCAGATCGAACAACATTCCATCAAAGCCTCCTTGCCACGGCGCCATCCCGCGATCGACCTCCATCATCGAGAAGCGCCCTTTCACTATCGTCATACGCGGGTCCTCCCCGAAACGCCGCGTGGCCACCTCGATCGCCTGGTCGTCGCGATCCATCGCAAGCAACCGACCCGTCGGCGCAAGCCGCGTCAGTATCTCCGCGCTATGCCCCCCGCGACCGAAGGTGGCGTCGAGATAGCGCCCTTCAGGTCGCACCGCCAGTGCATCGAGGGCCTCGGCCAAAAGAACCGGCCTATGTCCCTCGGTCACAGCGACAAGGACTGCAGCTCAGCGGGCAGATCTTCGCTGTCGGTCTGCGCGAGCCATTCGGTCCGTCGCGTATCCCATGTCCCTGCATCCCACAATTCGAATTTATTCCCCTGTCCAATCAACATGATGTCTTTATCCAGGGCAGCAAAGGTGCGCAGTGGCGCGGGCACCAAGATGCGCCCCGCCCCGTCCATATCGCACTCCGTCGCGTGCCCGATCAGCAGCCGCTGCAGGCGTCGTGTCTGGGGGGTAAAGCTCGGCAATGCCACGAGCTTGGCTTCTATGATTTCCCATGCAGGAAGCGGATAAAGCAGGAGGCAATGGTCGCGGTCGACCGTCATGATAAGCCGGCCTTCACACTGCGTGCGCAGATCCTCCCGATAGCGAGTGGGGATGGCAATTCGCCCCTTGCTGTCGAGACTTACGCTGTTTACGCCGCGGAACATCACGCCCTTTGCGCCTCGATCCCACAAAAAACCACATTCGCCCACTTCACGACACTATAGAGACGCAGGAAAAGCGAAGTCAAGCGCGCGCGATGAAAAGGGCTCGAGAGACGATGACGGGCCGGCCTCGAGGCCTGAGCCCTTGGACCGCCCAAAGCGTCACTTTAGATAAGATTAAGGAAGGTAAGGGGGGAGCCGGCCGATAAGCCGGGTTCTGTCGTGGACAGTCATTCCTCTGGGACGCCTGTCACCAGGCGCCTCAAGCAACCTACCCGGGGACGACGCGGGCCGCGCCATAGTCCCCCTATTCGGTCTTGCTCCAGGTGGGGTTTGCCCTGCCACCGATGTTACCACCGGCGCGGTGCGCTCTTACCGCACCATTTCACCCTTACCCGTCAGGACGGGCGGTATATTTTCTGTGGCACTTTCCGTAGGCTCGCGCCTCCCAGGCGTTACCTGGCACCTTGCCCTGCGGAGCCCGGACTTTCCTCTGCCTCTCAGCAGCGACTGCCTAGCCGACTCCCCTGGCCAGTATACCCGGTTCCGCGCCGCACCGGGCTTAAGATGTCGCGAGAGTCTCCTTTTTATGAGCCAGACGCGCGACCAGGGTCTCATAGGACCGCAGAAACGAGCCGAGACCTTCGTCCAATAGGTTGTCCAGTATCTGCGGGAGATCCACCCCCTCGCGGCGCAGGCCATCGAGTACGGTTTGCGATTGCGCCATCTCGGCCTCCAGAAGCGCCCGCGGCTTGTGCGTCAGGAGCGCCTGAAAGGTTTGGGGCGGAACGGTATTGATGGTATCGGGCCCGATCAGGCGATCGATATACCAAGTCGCGGCGTAGTCCGGGTTCTTGTTGCTCGTGCTGGCCCAAAGCGGCCACTGCGGGCGGGCGCCCCGCGCCCTTAGTCGGGCGAAATCCTTGCCTCGAAAGAGATCCTTGTAGCGCTGATAGATGCGCTGCGCATTGGCAATACCGGCGCGCCCCAGGAGCGCCTTCAGACGCTTGGCCTCAGCCACTGGGGCCACTTTCAACTTTTCTTGCAACAAGGCATCCACAACGGTGTCCACACGGCTTACGAACACGCTCGCGACCGATGCGATCCGGTCGATGGAAAGCCCCTGCGCGAGCCTATCCTCCAAAGCTCGACTGTAGGCGCCCGCGACCCGCTCATAGGACTGTGGCGAGAAGATCAAGGTGACGTTGACGTTGATCCCCATCGCGAGCACTTCGCGTATGGCCTCATAGCCGGCCTCGGTCGCCGGGATCTTAACCATCACATTGGGCCGGGCGATGGCATCCCACAGCATTTTCGCCTCGGCCACCGTGGCGCGTGTATCCTGCGCCTCGTCCGGGGCTACCTCGATGCTCACATAACCGTCGACCCCGAGGCTCACGTCGAACACGGGGCGCAAGATGTCGGCCGCGCGGCGGACATCGCTGATCATGAGCTCGCGGACCATGGCCCTGGGCGCGGCGCCCTGCGCATCGAGAGCGCGGATGTCGGCATCGTAATGCTCGCCCTCTCCGACGGCCTTCTCAAAAATCGTGGGATTGGTCGTGACCCCACGCACGCCCTGCGCGACGAGCGCGCGCAACCCCCCGCTCGCCAACAGATCGCGGCTGATATTGTCGTACCATATGCGCTGCCCAAGCGCCGCTATCCTCTCGACATCCTTCATCCCGGATCGTCCACTCCCCATGCTGACGCGTTTCCCGCCCCGACCGCCGGAAGACGGCTATCAATATCTTGTAATTCAGGGACCGCCCAAGCGCCGTCTCGCCGTTTCGCAAACGCCCGCACCGACCCGCCCGTGGCCCTCGTATGAATATCCTTGATCCTCCAGTTTAGCGCAAGGTTCCCAAGGCCCCTGGGCGCCTTCCCTCGCAAAAGCAGGCCTTCCGCCCTTCCCACATATCCCATGGGCGTCTGCCGCGACCCGGTTATCCGGGGCCCGCGCGACCCTGGGGTTCGGTATGATCATGGCGGTGTGGCTACAACCTCCGCGCCCTACTCCGCAAGGCTGGCTCTGGGATGCGGGCCGAGGCCCCGTCAGGGTACGGAAGATCGCAGCAGTGTGCATTTCACTCGCGCGGGCGGCGGCGCGCATCCAAGACCTCAATCCTTCCGTGTCGGCTTGAGCGTTGCGCTCTTTCTGTGAGCCGCTGTGATCGTTCTTAGCGTGGGCCTCCCGCCGTAGGGTCGAGGACGAGTGCGTTGGGGGGGTCGAAGTTTGTATTCCCTGGGGCCTGCCCCTTCGTCTGCGGGTACCACGTTATCTCGGCCGTGCTACGTTTCCAGTCCCCGCCTCGTCAAACAGAGCACGTAGCTTTCCGCACTCCACCTTCCTGCCGGCCTCTCGTCATCTGGGGATCGTTCTGTGCGGCCAAGGGCACGTCGTCTTGGCTCTGGCGGTGCGAGGCGATAACACGGTAAGACCGACTCCACCCCGAGTTCATGGTTGGCAGATTGTCAGCCATTGTCGACATGGGCGATCGTCGGCCGATGTGTTGGCAATACGTCGGTTATCTGCCGTTCAGGAGGTCCATCCGTGGAATCCCATCCTCCCCAAAAGGCCCAGCGAAGGTTGGGGGTGATGTTGTGTACCGATAGAACAGAATCATTCCCCGCGATGGTATGGCAGTGAGCAAGACGGCCTCCCAGGCGCGGCAGCGATCATCGCCACCGCGTCTGGGCACCACACTCAGCTCTTCGTTACCGGCTTACCCGATTTGGCCTTCCCGACCGCATCGTCGGCGCGCTTCTCGTGGATACCCCGCCAATAATCCTTCTTCAGGAAGTAGGCCAGGATGGCAAGGATGAGGAAGGCGCCGATCACGTAACGGCCGATGGCGCGGCGCTCGAAGATCGAGGGGTCGCTCGCGTAGCGCAGGAAGGCGACCACGTCAGCCACGTGGCGATCGAAGACCGCAGGCGACTCACGACCAGGCACGAGGAGCGTGCCGTTCTTCGTGTAGATCCCGCCCC
>NZ_JBTRWP010000003.1:0-99250 GCF_054609335.1 Acidiferrobacter sp.
GCCGGCGTCTCCTGAAGAGACTCCAGGAGTACCTCAGCGAGTCGCGCCCGCTCTTCGGCGGACAGCGTACGCGCGACCCTCTCGAGTTCGGATGCCAACATGGCCCCTCCTGCCTATAACAAATAGGTTACAATTATAGCATATAACGTCGGGGACATACGCAGCGGTTCGCGTGCGGCAATGTATCGCGCCGTGGGCTTTGTCTGCAAACACAATCAGCCTTGCCGGGGCGCGCTACCACCACTTGCGACTGAAGTCGGTGGGACTCTGTTGTGGCGGCAGGACCTTGATGCGCCGCTCTTCCAGCCACGCCTGCACGTCCTCCTCGAACCACAGAGGTTTGCCTGTGGGGAGTTTTATGAAGGGTGGTAGCCGCTCCGGATGCCTGATTGTGTAGTCCGTAATCGTGTAGGGCTTCATGTGCAGCACCGCCGCCAGCTGTTTGGCGTCGAGCGTTGTTTTCGGCATACTGGTTCACCACGGTTTTGGCTGTGGTGTTCTTAGGCCCCGGGTGAAATTCACACGGATGTGGCTCCCGCCCGCGGGCGCCCGCCGCGACCGCTTTGGGCGCACTTTGGGCGCACTTCCACTCGAAAAACCGCCTCAGGGACGGAATTATCGGACTGGTAATTCATTGTTTTTGTGGGATTTTGTTGCGGGCGCTCAAGAGCTTAGCGCATTCACACGGCAGGGGTCAGTGGTTCGATCCCACTATCGCCCACCATTAAAATCAAGCAGTTACGATCACTCCTACCGATCACAACCCCGAATATGCGGTCATCCCGCCATAACGCGTATGGCAAATGGAAAGACGTTATGGTGACGTTCCGCAAGCGGCCCGGTTGACCTGGCAAAAACGCCTAGCAGGCGCAGATCATCCGGCGGGGGCACGAGCCTCTCTATAAAACATTCGACACCAAGGCCGGGGCCGGGGCATGGGTGCGCCAGATCGAGAGGGAGAAGGACCGCGGGGTGTTCGTCTCGCGCGCTGAAGCCGAGGCTACGACCTTGTCCGAGGTCCTGGAACGCTACCGGCGGGAGATCACGCCCCGAAAGCGCGGTGCGGCCATCGAGCAATTCCGACTCGACCGATGGGCGCGACATCCCTTGGCCCGCCGCTTCCTGGCCACTATACGCGGGTTAGGCATTTTGTCCGGCTTGACCTGAAGCGCTGCACTGTTTGATGTATGCCCCACGCAAACAGAGATGAGAGGAGGTCGGTGTAGTGCCCCATGTGCTCACGGACGTATGCCCCGCGCGAGCGGGGATGAGGGGGTTAGACTCGAAGACCCGACAATGCCACAATATCACTGGGTATTACCCGGTAATAGGGGCTTCTTATGGCGACATCTCTCAAGATCAGCGACATACTAAAAAATCGTATCCATCGGCTCGCTAGCCAGCGTCGTCGCTCGCCGCACTGGGTCATGCTTGAGGCGATCCAGCAGTACGTCGAGCGTGAAGAGGCGCGAGAAAGCTTCAAACAGGAAGCCCTGGCATCATGGGCAGCTTATCAGGAAACCGGGCGGCATCTGACTGGCGAAGACATTCGCGCCTGGCTGGATACTTGGGGCACCGGTGACGAGAAAGGCGTTCCTGGGTGCCACGAGTAATCATCACCGAGGGTGCGACGGAAGGCTTGGAGCGATGCCGGAAGTTCTTGGCCACCAAGGCCCCTGAAGCCGCCAGGCGGGCCGGCCAGGCGATTGCGCAACAATTTCAACTACTGGAAACGGCCCCTGACGTGGGTCGGCCACTCCCGGATATGCCTGAACTGCGCGAGATGGTAATAGCCTTCGGAGACTCCGGCTATGTGGCCCTGTACCGCCATGATCCCGCCCAAGGCAGGGTGTACGTTCTGGCTTTTCGTCACCAGAAAGAGGCGGGCTACTAAGGTTCCGGCCAGAACTCATCCATTGAACCAACACTGTTCGTGGTCCCCCACCGTATTCCCCACGCCGAGTTTTCTACCGACTAAAGAGCCGCACTCCCTTCAAGACTCAAATTCGCCACGCGACACACCGGATTGGCGAATAATAGACTGCAAGGTTCCCGTACGCGGTTCCTGGTGATTCGGTTCGGGCACCGTCACTGTGGTGTTCGGAAGTTTCTGCTGCATAATGATATGGCTGCCACGCTGACGCGCCTCCACAAACCCGTGCCGAGCCAAGATGGCACAGACCTCCTTCCCGGACAGAACGCGCAGCTTACCCAACGGCCACGTCTACCCGCGTGACATAGACCTCCTCGTGCAGACGCTGCTTGATTTCCTCAGGCGAGGCCGTCTCGAAAAAGAGCTCAAGCGCCTCCTGAAGGTTCGTGCGCGCCTCTTCTATGGTATCGCCTTGGCTTGTATGGTATCGCCTTGGCTTGCGATATCGAGTTCGGGGCAGAGCGAGACATACCCCTGCGCTTCACGCTCGATGATAGCCGTCAGTTGTTTGTGCATGGTATGGTCCTCTGGCGATGACGGGATCGCGGAAACCGATTACCGCCAAAGGCAGTGACGGTGATTCGTGCTTCGCGCGAACCCGAAAGTCCGCGCCTTCGCTCGTCCTCGCGAAAAGTACCACTTTATCGTGGCACGCCGAGCGACGACCCGTTATCCTTAATGCGCGCGACGCGTATTGTAATAGGCGACTTCGGCCGCGAACTCGGCGCGCGAGGGCGCCAAAAACCGCGCCGATTTCACTGGCCGAGGAGGCGCACTTCCGCAAAAACCGCTTCGGCGCTCACACTCTCGAGTTCACCGTGCTCATAGGCCTTAAGACGCGCCTCTATCTCGCGGTTCCAGGCGGCTGCCACCTCGGCCGCCGACGTGTCCTGAAGCGACTCCAGAAACACTTCGACAAGCCGCGCCCGCTCTTTGGCGGAGAGCGTGCGCGCGATGCCCTCCAGTTCGGATGCCAACATAAGCCCTCCTCACCCGCTTAACCAGGACCTCAATCTAGCAGCTAGCTGGTAATCGGCGCGCAATTCACCGCCACCCATACCCAGCATACCCAGGCCGGCCTCTTCTTAGCGCCAGACAAGTCCGAGAAGGGGAATCGAAGTTGCGCGCGGCAGACTAAAGCGCGTTTTGCTCGGTGACGCCCGCCGTCCCTAATCCGTTTTCGCCGGGCGAATGGCTATGTACTCCTTTCAGCCAGAACCGGCAATATTGAGCGTCACAAGCTTACCCGGCGAGCGGCGGCGAGGTTTTCGCCAGGGGCAATACAGGCAGCGCCGCGAGCCACGCCCCACATGGGACTGGCGCCAATACAACAACCTGGAGCCACTCGGGCGTACAGGTGGGGGCGGGGAGCCGCTACAGCGTCTAAGCCGCCGACGAATTGCGGCCAAAGTCGTCGCCAGCATCTCAGCCACGTCTTCGGTGGTAAGCCGCTTGTCTATGAGGTGGATACTACTACCACTCGCGACTGAAGTCGGTCGGACTCGTTTGCGACGGCAAGACCTTGACCCGCCGCTCCTCCAGCCAGACATGAATGTCCTACTCGAACCATAGCGTCTTGCCGGAGGGGGGCCGCACAAAGGGCGGGGCTTGACCGAGGCCCAAGTCGTCTTCAATATCGCTGGCAACAAATACCGTCTGGTCGCCTGGATAAACTATGCGCACAGGGTTCTCTACATCCGTTTCCTGGGCACACACCGACAGTACGACGACATCGACGCGCAGACTATTTGAGAGGATATCATGGACATTCACCCCATCAAGACTGACGCCGACTATCGCGAAGCATTGCGCGAAATCGAAACCCTCATGACGGCGGAACTGGAATCGGAAGCGGGCGACCGTCTCGATGTGCTGGTGACCTTGGTGGAGGCGTATGAGCACAAGCACTTTCCGCTGGATTTACCTGATGCCGTGGAGGCTATCCAATTCCGCATGGAGCAGCAGGGCCTGACTGTAGACGACCTAGTGCCAGCGATAGGACGCAAGAATCGGGTCTACGAGGTTCTGGCCCGCAGGCGCCCGTTGACCCTGCGCATGATTCAGGCCTTGAGCGGGCAATTCCATATCCCGGCCGAAAGTCTCCTCAACCAACAGAGCCAAGGCAAGCCACGGCATCCATCCCGACGCACGGTGCCTGCATAACGAACGACATGCGGGACTTCCTCCAGGCGCAACAGAGAGCGGCCGCTCGTGATGCCTGGTATCCGCCGCAGTGTACACACGCCTCGGCACCGTCTGTGTAGCTGCTGTTGACTCCCTGCATGGACGCCGGATGCTCCCCCACGTTATTCTTGCCCAAAACCCACCAGTAGCAGGATTTGTGGAAATCTGCGAAGGCTTTGCGGCACTTGCTGATGAGCGGGTGGGGAACCCCCCTGACCCGCCATGATGTGGACAGGAAACCCACACCCACGGTCACGACCGAGGAGATTTTTGCCCTGCACGAGCACCTCAACCTCTCCCGCGCCGTGTTCGCGCGTACCCTGCGCGCCACAACATCCGCACCCTGGAAAATTGGGCACAAGGCCGGGCGCGGCGCAAGGCCAAAGTCGTTCTCTTGATTCGCATGATGGAGAACTACCCGGATGCGGTGGCGCGGCCCTCAGGGCCTTCGTAAGCGCGTCCAGGCGTGCGGATCCGGGCCAGGTTACGCGACCCTGAGCGCCGGACGATGGTGGAGCACCAGCCAATCGGCCTCGGGTGCCGCGAGGAAGGCATAGGGCTCTCCCTCGACGTCCGCGAATTCCACCAAATAGACGCCCGGGGACGGGGCATCCACAACGGTACCGACCTGCCCGCGCCGCAAGCTTTCCTCGGGATAATCCTTGACCAAAGCGACGACATCAAGCGTTTTCATATCCACCTCGCAATGCCACCTTACGCACGTAACAACTAACCAGACGCGGTACTTCTTCCCCTCCGCGGATTATCCACACCGACCGCACAGGCGCCGTTCTGCCCCCAACCTGCATGATGAAATCCACGACGTACAAATCACCCTACGGGGTGGTTCCCGCTCGCTCTGCCGACTCCTCTGCCGCGGCTTTGCGAAGGGCCTTCTTCAAGATGTCGGCCTGTGCCGGTCCTAGACCAAGCACGGACTGGAAAACGCGCGCCTTGTGCCGGCCCTCCGGGTGCTCAGGACTCAGGCAATACCCGACGAGCTTGTCCTCTCCAACAATAGCCCGCTCTCCGCCTGGGAGCTTCACGGTCTCATCTCGCCCATCTCGCCCTCGCCACGCGAAAAAGTATAACGCGCCCCCTTGGGCGCGCAAAGCCGGACGTGAACCGGGTAACCCGGACTCCTAGCCCAGCAATGCCCCTTATTACCCTTCGCCCCGAGCCCCCGCCTCCCGAAACGCCGCATACACGAGACGCGCCAGCATGCCCTGCATGGCAGCGAAGGTCCTGTCGTCCTTGAGAATCTGGTCGGCGATGCGGTTATGCCCTTCCTGGCCGTCGAGTACGATATCGGTGAAGATATTCTTGAAATCGCCGAGCGCGAACTGCTCCTCGGTATTGGTGGCGGCTTGGGCGGCCAGCGTCTCGTTTTCCAGGAGCTTGCCCTTAATGGTGGTGACGTAACCCACCATGTCGGCCTCGCTCAAATCCCCGGAGAAGAGGTCGTTCATCTTCTCGACGATTTCAGCGAGCTTGCGCTGTTCGTCCGTGTGCGCCGTACCGGTCCCGGCTTCGCTCACCGGCTGGAGAGGCGTGGCCTCCCCGCCTTCGAGGTCGAGCGATTGTTCAGCGAGGCGCTGCAGACGGTAATGCGTCAACCGCACGTCGGCGTCAATCTGGAGGACACCGCTCCAGCAATTCTCAATGTGGGGCTCTATCCGACGTTCCCCACGGTATCGGCTTGATAATCAGGTAGGGCTGATGGGTGTGGCGGCGTAAACGGGCCAGGGTGGGATAGGCGTTAGGTAGGGTGATGTCTGTCGGGGTGTACAAGGGCTTGCAATGGAGGGTAAACACGGGGTCTCCTCTTAAGTTGTTGACGACTCATCGACAACCAAAAGAGGAGGCCCAGAGCCGCCTGACGTGGCTTACGAAAATACACCGCCTGAACGATCGGGAAATCACCGCACCCATTCCAACAACGCGATACGGAACTCCATCTCTGGGTCAAGCCCTTCAAAAACGGCTGCCGCTGCCCGGTGTGTGAGCGCCGCTGCCCCATCGTGCGCCAGGCCCAGGAGGCCCGTTCCTGGGAGGACGTAGCGATCTTGGGCCGCAAGACTCTGTTCTGGTACGCGCCTAAAGAGATCGTCTGTCCGACCCATGGGCTCGTGCAGGAGAAAATCCCATGGGCGGCCCCTTATGCCCGCATCACCTATCGCCTGGAGTTTCGGATCTGTGCGCTCTGCCAGATCATGACGCAAAAGGCAGCGGCCGCCATACTGAAGATGGCCCCGTCGACGCTCTCTAACTGTCTGCACCGGGTCATCACCCGCGTGCGTATGGGCATAAGATCCGGGGCTTGGTGACCCTCGGTGCCGACGAGATCGCCTACTGTAAGGGTAGGAAATACGCTACGATACTCTCTGACCTGGACCGTTCGCACGTCGTGTGGGTGGGGCGGGGTTTGGGCCGCGAGACCATCGACCGGTTCTTCAATGGGGAGGTATCGGATGGCCAGAAGCAGCGCATTCGCTGGGCGAATTGCGACAGGGGCCGCGCCTATACCGGGGCCATTAAGGAGCACTGCCCGAATGCTACCCTCGTGATCGACCGCTTTCACGTGGTGAAGGCCTTGAACGAGGCGCTTGATGCCGTCCGGAAAGACGAGTGGCGGGGACTGGATAAACGGGGGCGTCAGGCCATCAAGGGGCTGCGGTGGATGCTCGGGATGCATGCACGCAATCGCTCCAAGAAACAGTCGCGCTTCTTAAACGCGCCACGCACCTCCAACCGCCGCATCCATCGCGCCTGGCATTGCCGGCCGCATGGCCGGGTCTTGAAGGATGAGTTCGAGCGCGTCTGGCACTTCACATACCCCGGTGCGGCCAAACAGTTCTTGAAGCGCTGGATGACGGCCGCCTTAAGAAGCCGCTTACCCTCTCTCAAGAGGTTTGTGACCACCGTGCGTAACCATTTCGATAACATCCTCTCCTTCATGGGACGCCCGCTCACCAATGCCGTGGGCGAAGGCATCAACCGTCTACTCAAGATCGTGAAGAACCGCGCCTCGGGATTCCGCGGTTTGGAGCCCTTCGCTGACCTGATCTTCCTGACCATCGGAGACCTTGATATCCCTGCGCACATTCCTTCCGATTTACGTACGTTGTGAGGGCAGAGGAAACCACTATGAAGCTAGGGAATCTGAGGGTTTTAGTGGTGGGGAGATCCGGATATAGCCATATTATTGTCTTCCAGCCAAAGACCGAATTAGATGCTCGTGCGTATTCTGGTCATCGTGATCAACGGTGGTTGGTGCGTAGCGCCGGTCCCTTTGTTTTAATGTAAGAGCCTCAGAGGCGAGCCATTTTTGATGCTTGTTTATTCGTAGTGAGTCCACAATCGCAACACTTTAACGATTCGTTCCTTATCTAGTACTTGATAGACCAAACGGTGCTGAATATTGATCCGGCGCGAATACGTGCCCGCAAGATCGCCAACAAGCTTTTCGTAAGGCGGCGGTTTGCGGTAGGGATCCTCAGAAAGTACCGTCAGGAGTGCTTGTGCCTTAGGCTTCAGCCCAGAGGACGCCAGTTTTTTTGCGTCCTTCTGCGCCTGTTTCGTGTAGATCAGTCGCCAACTCACCAATCCAGGTCCTGAGCACATTCGTCGACAGACGCACCAACACCTTCCCGGATTGATTCACGCATCCCTGGGACAGACAAAAGGAACAGCGTTTCCTGAATTGCGGTCCAATCCTCGTCCGAAATCAGAACCGCCTTATTCCTCTTGCCTGAAATAAGTATAGGTTGATGAGAAGAGGCGGTCTCATCAATGAGTTGGTACAGGTTGGCGCGCGCTTCACTAGCGGTAATGGCGGTCATAAGTTATCTCAAGAAAACTTTGCTCTGTATGGTACGCTAATACGTACGTACGTCAATAGGTACGTATTATTTGGCAAGCTACCGGGCCTACTCGTGCTGGCAATTAAACACTAAGTTACACTAAATGACACTTAGTGTTGAGTCATGTCTCATGCCACCTCTCCGATACTTGATGCAAAGTTTAGCAACGCTCGCCACCCCAGAGCGCTATCTATCCACGTCCGATGACTTGCGTGCGCTCTAGGTTCGGCCCTACCCTTGGACAAAATCTCCGGATCCTTAAGTGCTAGACAGTGCCAACTTTTCCTATGCTGCCAATTTGTATTTCTCCTGCGGCGCATCGCGACGACGATATGTCTCGATTATTTTCTCGAGGCCAGGGAATTTAGCGGCAACCGCGAAAAATGCCGGCAGTCCGCTGCGCAGGGTGTAGGCGACGACCAGTTCGGATGGCGGCATGGCCTCGTTCATGGTGCGTAACCAGCTGCGAAAGCCGTGCCAGACTGCAGCCGTGTGGTTGATGGCAAGGTGCTGCAGCAATCCCTGAGCGATTACCCCGAGTGGCCCTTGGACGTGATAAGCGTTGAGCTTACGTCGTATCTCGGCGCGGTAGCCATCCGATGTCCGGTGCAGATACTGATCGCCACTGCCACGTCGAATCGGCTTCATGTCGGCGATCCAGAAATGATAGGCATGAGCCCCAAGACGTGGACAGCCTGTTTGAATCCGATCTCAATTTTGAAACGGAATCCGTAAAGTTGCAGGATCTCCATGGGTTCGAGTGTGAGGTCGGTGCAGAGTAGAAATATCGTGCCACGATGAGGGTGGTGGACGATCACAAATCGCACGAGGTGTCCCACGGGGCGCCAGATCAAATTCCTGACGCGGTACCGCACCTGCACATGGTTCTCGCCGTAGACAGGACTGGGCGCCTCGATGAAGGCATGTTCCTCTTTGGCCGCGTCCTTAAGTCGCACCTTGTGACCATAGAGTTTTGGCCTTCCCTTGCCGCGACTGACAGGCGCGGGTGCCGGCCAATAGGCCACCACGCAGCCCTTGGCCCGTGCCAGGAGTTGGTGGCCACCGGCCAGCAAGGGCAGGATGATTTTTGCGCTCGCGTAGTAGGCGTCAGCGATGAGCAGAACCTGCCGCTGGCACATCCCGACCAATGTCAACAGGAGCGCCACCAGTTTATCGAGGAGCGTACCGGCATCGCGGTTGGAGAACACCAATCCCTCATGGATCCGCGACACCAGCGGCACGGCAGCCACCTGTCCGGCTGCGCACTGCACCAGCATGGAAATGGCCTGCATCGAGTGCCCCATGATGTAGGTAGGCTTAGTGTTACCGGCCCATTGTTGATGCAGCAGCTTCACGCCCGGCATCTTGCGACCCTCCTTGGGTGCTTTTATCCCGTCGGCGAGGAAGACCAGGCGCGAGTTCACCTCGAATGGACGAAATAGCCTCAAGCATAGGCGTAGCCAGCAAGCCGTCAGTGTTTCGAGATTGAGTCCTGCGCTGTGGAAGAAATGCAGGAAGCGGTGATAAGCCTTGCCGGAGAAATCGAGCGCTCGCACGAAGCTAGTAACGCCGGCATTGTCCGCGCGGCAGCACAGACCTGCCAGAGTCAGTGGCATCCAGAAGAATGTGCGGGTACGGGAACACGCTGGACGCAGTTCGAGCACGGCTGTCAGCCAATAATTCCAGAGCATAGATTCTCCACACAGTTTCTCGCAATGTCCGATAGCATTCTCCGGCTACCGGACGCAACATGCTATACTTCAGCGACGCAAACAGGGATCCATTTCATCATGGCCACGAACCGCGAAACGACACTGGAGAAACAGATAGAGAAAACCAAGAAGGCGTTGGTGGCGCTGGGAGATATGCGCCCAGGCAGTCTGTCAAAACAGTACAACGTATGTGGCAAACCGGGATGCAGCTGCAAGGCAGACCCGCCTAAAAAACACGGTCCCTACTACCAGGTGAGCTACACGCGCAAGGGAAAGAGCAGCAGTAAGTTCGTCAAAAAAGAAGATTTGCCTGAAGTGCGAAAGCAGATCAAGAATTACGAGAAGATGAAGCTACTGGCGGACCACTGGATTGATTTGGCGACGGAATTATCCAATCTCAGGATCGCCAAAGAAAAAGCTAAAATCACAGCGAGAACTTAGCACTGTCTAGATAGAAGCAGAAATAGAATTTTACGGTGCATGGAGATTGTGGATAAGCGGCTTATGGAACGCGACTTTCTTTGTGGTGAGGTATCTATAGCGGATATCGCTATAGATACCTGGGTCTGCATTCTTGAGGAATTCACGGATGTGCCGTTGGCTACCTTTGGTCATGCCATGGCCTGGTCCAGACGCGTGGAGGCGTTATCCTGAGGCGTCGCTCTGTTCGGCCAAACCTCGGTGTGGACACACAGCTTAGGGCTTGCGCAACTAATGAAGCAAAGTCGCGGTCTGCCAGAGCCTTGCCACCAGCCTCGCGAGAGGGGAATATAGCCCAGGTGTTGCGGCTCTAAGCGTCAGCCCAGAGTCGGTATATAGCGTCTGGGCGCGCGCCATGTTTGCGCACACCCCGCACACTAACGTCCGCACGGCGAAAAATTGGGAACAGGGCCGGGCCCGTCCCAATGCCCAGAGCGCTCCTTTGAAACAAACACTGGAGGGTTACCCCGATACGGTGGCGTGGTTGGCGGAAATGACTTGAGGGCCGGTGTCGCCCAGGCACCCTGGGTCTATTTGTGACACCAACACGGGGGGCCATCCAGTCCGAGCGTCAACCACGGCCCACGCCACCGGCAAGCCGCAATAGTCTCTGGCAGAGGACCACGGGGTCGGGCCCCCGGCCCCATGCGCCGATTACGGATCACCGCGGAACTCTCTCGACTGGCCCTCTATAGCCGCTCCCATAGGGTCACTTGCGCAACCGAGTGCTGAAACTTGCGCGCGGTTTCGCGGATCACGAACGGAAGATCGAGGGGGCAGTCCGGGAGGAGCCGAAATTCACGCCGAAGAATCTCCTGGAGGGCGTCAAAGGTAGTCCATGTCTCGCCGTGTTTCTTGAAGCCTCCAAGCCATTCATCACGCGGCGTGTGCTCCATAAGCCATGTGTAAGGGGATGTGAGCACGAGCAGGCCGCCCGGGTTGATGCGTGCGCCAATATCCTCGAGGAAGCGCCGGGGCTGATAAAGCCTATCGATCAGGTTGGCCGCGACGACGAGATCATAGCCCCGAAAATGGGGCTTCAGATTGCAGGCGTCGGCTTGAAAAAACTCCACGACCTGCGCGCGCTCGGCAAGCCCGAGCTCCTCGAACTGTACGGCATGATGGCTCTTGATCTCCCCTTCCACAGGAAGCGTGTAGGTGTATTGCCCGGCGGCGCGCAGCCGCGTCCCCACTTGAATGAAGCGGATCGAGAAATCGAGCCCCGTGACGCTCTCAAAGGCCCGCGCGAGCTCGAAGCTCGTACGCCCGACAGCGCAGCCGAGATCCAAGGCCCGCCGCATGGGACGCCCCCGCATGGCGGCGACTGCCACCGCCGCCACCGCCGCCGGGAAGTTCGCCACCCCAAAATGCTGGGCCCCATAATGGAATTCGAGGTATTGGGAGACCGCCTCGTCCGTCTCGTACACGGGCACCTCCGGCAGCGCATTGGGGGATTCCACATAACGGAAGCCCGCATGTTGAAAAAAGTGACGACGAAACGCGTAGCGCGCTTCCACCTGGGTTTCGTCACCGAGACTCATGAAAGACCCTCCCTTCATGAGATTGTGCTGTTGGTCGAAGGTGGGCACCGAGAAGTCGTCGTAATGGGGGTGGGTAGCAAAGCCCTCGTAGGGATAGATGGGCGTCACAGTCCACTGCCAGACGTTACCGACCACATCGTAGAACGCCCCGTGCCGAAAACGATCGACAGCACAGGGCGAGGCGCCATGGGCGAGCCCCGTATTCGCCGGGACATCGGTCCATTGATCGCCCTCCGAAAGGCCACTCATGTCCCGAAGCCTGCGCCACTCATCCTCGCTCGGCAACCGCAAGGAACAGCCGGTCTGCGCCGACTTCCATGCGCAGAAGGCCTGCGCCTCGTGGCAATTCACCTCCACAGGCCAGTTCCATGGCATGGGCCGCTCACAAGCGAGAAGCCGTAGTTTCCAGCCCTCAAAGCCCTCGACCCAGAATGTCGGATGCCGCGCACATGCAAACTCCTGCCAGCGCCCACCCTCCTCCGACCACCATTGCGATTGCGTATAGCCCCCGGCCTCCACGAAGGCCCGGAACTCCCCGTTACTCACGAGATACCGACTCGCCGCAAAACCACGCAGCATGGCTTCGTGACGCCCGTATTCATTATCCCAGCCATATAAGGGATGCCGCCGCTCCTTGCCCGCCACCACAAGCCCGCCGGGCGCCGGGATGAGCGCATTGGTGGGCGCCTCCGCGGCGTCGGCCCAAGGCGCAAACTCCGCCACCGGACGCACCCGGGATAAAGGCAGCTGACGGATCAGGACGGAGCTCGTCTCAAGATGGATGTTCTCGTGTTCTATGCCCATCAGGATGACCCACCAGGGCGAATCCATGCCGATGGGTAAAGTCAGCGGCAAGGTGTTTATCGTTTCGTCCACGAGTGCGCGCACCTGCGCGCGATAGGCACGAACCTCACTCACCGAAGGCCATGCGACCTCGTGCAAATCAAGATCGTCCCAGGACATCTCATCGACTCCCACGGCAAAGACCGCCTCGAGTGTGGGATTTAGGCGCTCGGTGATAAGCCCCGCGACCTGGAACTTATTCACATAAAACGTCGCCGTGTGCCCAAAATAAAAGATCAGCGGATGGCGTAGCGTAATGGCCTGCTCATACCAAGCCTCGGGGGTTGCCAGATGCTCGAAGAGCCGCTCATAGAGCGAGAAGGTCTCGTGGAATACATACCGGATCTCGGCCCTCTTGGCTGCCACATCATCGCCATCTAAGCAAATGAGAGGGATGCGCAAAGGGCGCATGGTCTGATGGCCGACGTTGTCTGGATTCGGTAGCATGGTTCCTCGAATATTTCGATGGCCGATCACTCAACGGCCGTTTTGCAAGGTTGCGGCGAAGGGCGCCGGTCGCCGCGTGGCAGGCCTGGCGCGGCCATAGGCGATTGCGTCAACGATACGGCCCCAACAAGACGGGGTGACGGCGCACATCGTTCCTGGTCGTGACCCATACACGGACCGACGACAGGAAATGTGCAATCATTGGAGTTTGGCGCAATTTTACCAGATTAAGGGCTTGGACCCAAGCGGTCCCGCAGGTGACGCAGTTCTCGACCCCGCCCCCGCGACACGACCCTTGAGACGGTAACTCACCAACGCCCCGCGGATCCTCAGCTGCCTCAACTATGGCTGCCGGCGCGCCGAGAGAAGTGTCCCGCCTGGGGACTTGTTGGCGCACGCCCCTCCGAGACCTTGACAGGACTCGGTGTCGCTCGCGTATTGCCTTCTTGCGACCCACAGACCACAATCATCTTAAGAACCCGAAAAAGGGTATCGTCATCGCCACTATCCCGTCGGGAGGCACGTCATGAAAACGCACCCCTCATCCGATAAAGACCTCGAGACCATGGGCGAGGCCTATCGCGAGCTCCTGGAGGGCGCCCTGCGCAAGGCCCGTCAGGGCGGCAGCAGTCTCTTTCATTGGCTTGGCGGTCACGGTCACGACGACCCCCAACATGACATCGATCAAAAGGGCCGCGAAGTGGCCGAGCTCGAACGCTACGTGCGACGCGATCTTGCCGACTCGGCGCGCTACCGCCACGAGACCGGGCGTGATCTCCATGATTGGCTGGGATTCGATGTTGCTCTGATCGAACAGGCCTTCTGGAATATTTTCTCAGACGCCGCCGATCAGACGCTGCTCGCGGTGCATGAGATGCGACTACAGGCCGAGGTAAGCGAATACCACACCGGTGAAATGGTGGGCCTTGGCACCCTGGCGTGCGACAAATGCAACGAACGCCTGCACTTCTCCGCGGTCGCGCGCATCCCCCCCTGCCCTCGGTGTGGCGGGACGCACTTTCATCGCGCAGTAGATGGACCACCTCTCGCCTGACGGCGGGCCAGAGGGCCGGATACAGCCATGCCCCTCACGCGGCCCCTACCGGCACCCAAGGGCCGCGCCTTAGGAAAACACCTGATCCACGCCGCTTAGTGCGTGCGACCTTCCCCGCCCATGGGGCTTGGATTGTCGAGATTCACCGTAAAATCCGACCCCGGATGCTCGGTCATGATGTCGAGATAGGCCTTTCGGCTCACCTCGTCATCGAAATAGATCTTGAGCGCATTGGGGCCCATCCCTTCCATAACAAAAGGATGTCCTTCGGTGTCCACGATGGTGTGACCTGTGATCGGGTCAGTCCTTTCGATACGCATACGCGCCTCCATCCTCATTCGAGGGAAAAACGCACTGCATCCGAGCCTGCTATATGCCTCCGGGACCCCCTTGTCAATGAGCGGCGACAAAGGCTTCCCGGTCCTTTCATCACCCTCGCACGACCCCGGACGCGCATCGATATGGCCGGGGCCCCAGCCGCGCCTAGCATCCTGAGCGCTAGCGCAAAACGGCATGCGGCCCAGTCCGCGCCGCACCTCGCGCCGCTCTCCGGCGCACTACGCCCCGGGCTTTCGGCGACCGACAAAGCGACTATCATGGGGTTTAGGGCCTTGACCCTGGAGGGCGGTCGATCATGATCCGCAAGGAATGGATTCGGTTCTTCGCCGACATTGATGGCGGGGATGTCGTGCTTGTCGGGGGCAAGAACGCATCGCTCGGCGAACTCTACCGCCACTTGACGCCCCGCGGGGTCCGTGTCCCCAACGGTTTCGCGGTCACGACCCAGAGCTACCGCGCCCACCTCGCGGCAGCCGGCGGCGAGCTGGCCCTGCGTGCCCTGTTCGACGGGCTCGACCCCCAGGACGTCACCGATCTCGCGCGACGAGCACAGGCGGCGCGCACGCTCTTCACTCAGACACCGCTGCCACCGGATATACGCGCCGCCATCCTGCGTGCCTATGGGCGTCTCAAAGAACAATATGGGGACGGAGTCTCGCTTGCGGTCCGCTCCTCGGCCACCACCGAGGATCTGCCGACAGCGAGCTTCGCCGGACAACACGACAGTTATCTCGCGATTCGCGGCGAAGACGCCCTGCTCGATGCCTGCGTACGCTGCTTTGCGAGCCTCTTCAATGATCGCGCCATCCATTACCGGCTCGCGCAGGGGCTCGGCCCCGCCGACGCGGCCCTCTCGGTCGGGGTCATGAAAATGGTGCGCTCCGACCTCGCCGCCTCGGGCGTCATGTTCTCGCTCGATACAGAATCGGGGTTTCGGGATGTCGTGTTCATCACCGCGTCCTATGGGCTTGGCGAGACCGTAGTTCAGGGGGTCGTGGGCCCGGATGAGTTTTACGTCTTCAAGCCAACGCTCGCGGCGGGCCTGCGCACCGTGCTGCGCCGGACGCTCGGCACGAAGGCCATTAAGACCGTCTATGCCCCCGAGGGATCGGCCGCGACGACCGAGACCGTCGATGTGGCGCGCGATGACCGCAACAGGTTCTGCCTTACGGATGAGAAGGTGCTGGCGCTCGCCGATATCGCGGTCGCCGTCGAACGCTATGCAAGCGAAAAGGCCGGGCGAGCACAGCCCATGGATATGGAATGGGCGCTCGATGGAGAAGACGGTGTCTTATACCTCGTCCAAGCGCGCCCCGAGACTGTGATCTCGCGCGCCTCGGGCATGCTCCTCGAGGAATACAGCCTGAAGGGCGAGAGCACCGTGTTGGCCACTGGACGCGCAGTGGGCGCACGCATTGGCGTGGGCCGAGTCCGCGCCATCAGCGATCGCGAACGGATCCGCGACTTCAAGGACGGCGAGGTGCTGGTCGCCAACGACACAACCCCGGACTGGGAACCCATCATGGCGCGGGCGGCGGCTATCGTCACGCGTCGCGGCGGACGCACATGCCATGCCGCCATCGTCGCGCGCGAACTCGGAGTGCCGGCCGTAGTCGGCGTGGAGAGCGGCTTCGAGCATCTGACGACCGGCGCGGAGGTGACCGTGTCGTGCGCGCAAGGCGAAACCGGGCGCGTGTACCAGGGTGCCCTGCCCTTCGAAGTCGCGCGCACGGACCTAAGCGCGCTTGCGCGGCCGGCGACCCATATCATGATCAATATCGGCAACCCGGCCGCCGCCTTCAGAGTAAGCCGCCTACCCAATGATGGCGTGGGACTTGCGCGCATGGAATTCATCATCAACGAGGCAATCGGTATTCATCCCATGGCGATCGCGCACCCGGAACGGGTCGAGGACCCGGAGGCCACGCGGGAGATCAGCCGCCGTGCCCGCGGCTATGCGAGCCCCGCCCATTTCTTTGTCGAGCGCCTCTCGGAGGGCATCGCAACCATCGCCGCCGCCTTCTACCCTAAGCCCGTCGTGGTGCGCCTCTCGGACTTCAAGAGCAACGAATACGCCGCCTTGATCGGAGGGCGCGCCTTCGAGCCGATCGAAGACAATCCGATGCTCGGGTTCCGTGGGGCTGCGCGCTATGTCCATCCGCGCTACGCCGATGGGTTCGCACTCGAGTGCGCCGCCTTGCGACGGGTGCGCGAGGACATGGGCTTAAAGAACGTCCTCATCATGATCCCCTTCTGTCGCCGCGTGCAGGAGGGAAAAGAGGTGGTGACGCGGCTTGCCGAACTTGGACTCACACGTGGCGAGGACGGTCTCGCCCTCTACCTCATGTGCGAGATCCCCAATAACGTGCTTTCGATCGACGCCTTCGCGCGCGACTTCGACGGATTCTCCATAGGCAGCAACGACCTAACGCAGCTGACTCTGGGCGTCGACCGCGACTCCGCGATCGTCGCCTCCTCCTACGATGAGCGCGACCCGGGTGTCAAAGCCATGATCCGGCTCGCCGTCGAAGGCAGTCGTCGCAACGGACGCCACTCGGGGCTCTGCGGTCAGGCACCATCTGACTATCCCGAGATCGCCGACTTCCTAGTCGAGATCGGGATCGACTCCATGAGCCTGAACCCCGACGCCGTCCTGCCCGTCACGCGCCAAGTCCTGGAGACCGAAAAACGGCTCGGCCGCTCCCCACGGAAGGAGTCATCTCCCACGCATACGGACACAGAGGCCCGATGAGACTGCCGTTTGGGTTTGAGCGGTCACAAACGGCCCGTTGATCCCAAAGAACTCCCCCGGGAGGCCCGCGTGCCCGTTCAACACGGCCCATGGCCTTGAGGAGACCCCGAAGAGGTTTTGCGGGGGCGGGGGACGCGAACGGCGAAGACGCACCCCTTTACGCGCAGGCCAGCGTGCCCAAGGCCTTTTGCGCGCGGCACCACATGGGACGCGCGCGGCCACGCGACCTGAAAATCGCAGCGCACAGACCGCTGTGGGCCGCCCTAGCTCTTCGGGCAGGCTTTGATATGCGCGCCCGACTCGCTATCATGCGCGGCTACGCCCCGCCCAGCGGGTCTCTACCTCGGGTTCGATCTGCGCATGAAAGATGACAGCAAAGCGGCGCTCCCCTGGCTTGCCATGGCCACGCTCGGTGTCGTATTCGGCGATATCGGCACAAGCCCCCTCTACACCGTGAGCGCCTGCCTGAGCGCGCTTTCGATCTCGACGACTCCCACCCACCTGCTTGCCATCTTGTCGCTCATCCTCTGGGCGCTGATCCTGATCGTGGCGGTCAAATACGCCTGGTTCGTCATGCGCGCGGATGAACACGGCGAGGGTGGCATCATGGTCCTCACGGCACTTGCCGCCCGTGCCACACCCGAGGGCTCGCGTGGCCGCTGGGTCATATTTGCTCTAGGACTCCTCGGGGCCGCGCTCTTCTATGGAGACGGCGCCGTGACCCCCGCGATCTCGGTCCTATCGGCGCTGCAAGGCATGGAGATCGCGTCGACGCGGTTCACGCCCTTCGTGGTCCCCCTATCGGTCGGTATCATCGTCGGTCTTTTCTGGATTCAAAGGCGCGGGACCGGGACCATAAGCCGCCTCTTCGGCCCAGCCATGCTCGCCTGGTTCCTGCTCCTGTTCGCATCAGGCCTCGGATGGGTCGTGCAGAGCCCCTCCGTGCTACGCGCCCTCGATCCGTGGCTTGGCTTGCATATGCTGATGAATCACGGCGTCGGGGGTTTCACCATCCTCGGGGCGGTGGTATTGGCGGTGACGGGCGCCGAGGCCCTGTATGCCGACATGGGGCACTTCGGGGCCCGCCCGATCCGCCTCGCTTGGTATTTTGTAGTACTGCCGTCCCTCGCCTTCAATTATCTTGGCCAAGGGGCTCTGCTCATCCTCCACCCCGCGGCCGCCAAGAATCCTTTTTTCGAGATGTTTCCGCATTGGGCCACGATCCCCATGGTAGTAGTGTCGGGGATTGCCACCGTCATCGCCTCGCAATCGATCATCACCGGCGCCTATTCGGCTACGCGCCAGGCCTCCATGCTCGGCTATCTGCCACGACTTACGATAAGGCACACCTCGGCGGCCGAGCGGGGCCAGATCTATCTGCCCGGACTGAACTGGGTCTTGATGATCAGCGTCATCCTGATCATCCTGGCCTTCAAGTCCTCGAACGCCCTGAGCTTCGCCTACGGCACGGCGGTGACGGGCACCATGCTCTTTACGACCATCCTGGTCTTTTTCGTGGCCCGCGAGAACTGGCAGTGGCCAATCTGGAAGGCCAGCCTCTTTTGCGGCTTCTTCGGCCTCCTGGACGGGGTCTTTTTCGGCGCCAATGTCTCCAAATTCGTAGATGGTGGATGGGTGCCGGTCTCTATCGGCGTCGTGGTCTTTACCCTGATGTCCACATGGCGCCGCGGACGCAAGCTGCTCTCACAGGCGCTCGCGCCCTCAGCGCTGTCGATACCCGACTTCCTCGGCATGATGGCGGTGAGCCCCATCGACCGAGTACCCGGAACGGCGGTCTTTCTCACCGTTCGCGTCGGCGGCATCCCCCACACCCTCCTGCATAATCTCAAGCACAACAAAGTCCTACACGAACGCGTCGTCATCCTGACGATCCAGTTCGAGACCACACCGCGTGTGCCGCGCGCCGAGCGCACCACGATCCGCGACTATGGTGAGGGCATCTACGGTCTTACCGCCCGCTACGGCTTCATGGAACAACCGGACATCCCCGAGGTCTTGGGGACGGCTAACCTGCCCTTTCACTGGAACCCGGCCGACACCACCTACTTTGTTTCACGCCAGCACATCCTACCCAAGGCAGGCGGTTCGCTCAGCTTGTGGCGCCAGAGACTCTTTGCGGTCATGTTGAAAGCTTCGGCCACCGCCATCGATTTTTTTCGTCTGCCAGCCAATCAAGTGATGGAACTGGGCGACATCGTCGAACTCCCTCAACGGATCCAGCAGCCCCCCACCGATCCCTGACGGCCGTCACACACCGCGCGCCGCGAAGAGGTGCGGGGAAGTTCAGAGCCTCACCACACCCCTCAAGCGCGACCCGCCTGACGACGCCCGGCCATGACTAGGGCGCACCAGTCGCGCCCCTCTTCGCCATGCGCCACGCAATCCAGGAAGCGGTCGCGCAATACCGTCCCGAAGGGCAAGGGCATAGCCGCCTCCGCGCCGGCCTCGAGCGCCAAATTCACATCCTTCAGGCCGAGCGCCAAACGAAAACCGGGTGGCTCGAATCGATCCTCGGCGATGAGCGCTCCATACAGCTTGAAGGCAGGCGACGAAAACAAGGTCTGGGTGAGCATGTCCAGGTAGGGACCCGCCTCCACCCCGTAGGCGCCGGCCAGTCCCGCGGCCTCTCCCATGGCCTCGATCGCACAGGCAAGCGTCAGATTGGTGGCGATCTTCACGGCATTGGCGCTCTCCGGCCGCTCGCCAAAACGCCACACCCGCTGGCCGAGCACCGCCCATAGCTCCTCGAGCCGCGTGATCGCCGCAGCCGGCCCCGCGACCAGCAGCTGCAAGCGGCCCTCGGCCGCCGCATCGGGGCGCCCCAAAACGGGACTGGCGACATAGGTTGCGCCGCACGCCTCATGAAGCTTGGCGAGATCGCGCGCAAGATCCACCGAGACCGTGGCCATGTTGATGTGGATCGCGCCCGGCGCGAGAGCCGCGAGAAGTCCTTCGGCCAGAAACACCGCACGCACCGCGCCATCGTGCGCGAGCATGGAGATCAGCACCTCGCTGTCGGCGAGGTCCAAGGGCTTCGGCACCACCACGACTCCCTCAGGGATCAGATCGCGCGACTGCGCGCTGCGGTTCCAGGCACGCACCGCGTGTCCCGCACCGGCCAGACGCCCCGCCAAGCCGCGCCCCATGGCTCCCAGCCCCACGAATCCGATACGCATTCGACACCTCCTCTGATAACAAAAGACAGTATTGTGGCGGCGGCCCCAATTGTCGCCATCGGTCGTCAGACGGCTTGCGGCCTCAAAGGCCGCGCCGAGGGCCGCCAAGACTTGATGGCGGGCTCGGGCCTGCGCTATCGCTTTCGACACGGGCGCAAGCGGCGGCGTTCAAGGCAAAATCTGGGTTTGCTCTTCGGCCGTTCTCGCGTACTCATGCTCGATCAGGAAGTTCTTGAAGGCAAGCGGCGCCGGGGCCAGCCGTTTGCCTTTGCGGTGCACGAGATGCCAGGCGCGTCGCAGCGGGAAGCCTTCCACCGAGAGTTCCCGCAAATAACCGGATTCGATTTTCACCAAGACGCTATGGCGCGCGACCACCGCAACCCCCATACCCACCTTCACCGCCTGCTTGATGGCCTCGTTACTGTTCATGACCACCCCCTCCCGCACGCTTAAGCCCTTTTCAGAAAAATAGCGCAACACAGTCTCGCGCGTACCGGATCCCTGTTCACGCAAGACGAAGCTTTCCCGCACCAGCTCACTTTGCGGGATGTTCGAGCGCCTGACCCAAGGGTGGTTGCCAGCGGCTATGACGATGAGATCATTGCGATGAAAGGGTAGTGCCACCAGATCCAGGGATTGCGGCGGTTCCCCCATGACAGCCATGTCGACGTCATTGCGTTCCAGGCTCGCCAGCACCTCCTTGCGATTGGCGATATTGAGGCGGATATTCACTTGGGGATGCTGATCCAGAAAACGGGCGAGCATCTCCACCGCAAAGGCATTGACCGCGGAGGTGACAGCAATGCGCAGCTGCCCTTGGTCCACGCCCCGCAAATGCTCAAGAGAGCGGGCGAGCCCCTCGAGCTCCTCCCCTATACGTTGCCCATAGCGCAGAACCTCCTCGCCGCCGTCGGTGAGGAAGACCTTCTTCCCCACCTGCTCCGTGACCGGCAGACCGATTTCCTGCTCGAGCTTGCGCACCTGCAGGTAGACCGCCGACTGCGTGAGGTTCAAGCGTGCGGCGGCCTTGGTGTAGGAGCTGGTGGCCGCCAACATCCGCAGTATCTCTAATTGGCGCAACGTCACGTTTCTCATACCCTCCCCTCTCACCCACGAGGCGCGTTCCGCCTCACTCAGCCACAAGATAATATAATTTACCTATCGTATCTATGACAGATAATCGTTTTTATTGATTATATTGGGCGAGTATAGTCCGTGCATTCATCCTCAACCAGGAAGCCCATGATGGACCAGTCCGCCCGTTACGCCGACCTTTCGCTGCGCGAAGAAGACCTCATCGCCGGGGGCCAACACATCCTCGTCGCCTACAAGATGAAGCCGAAGACCGGCCACGGCTATCTCACTGCCGCCGCGCACTTCGCCGCCGAGTCCTCGACGGGCACCAACGTCGAAGTGTCGACCACGGACGATTTCACGAAGGGCGTCGATGCCTTGGTCTATCACATCGACGAAGCCAGCCACGACATGCGTATCGCCTATCCCATGGCCCTCTTCGATCGCAATATCACCGATGGGCGCATGATGATCGTCTCCTTCCTCACGCTCGCCATCGGCAACAACCAAGGCATGGGCGACATCGCGCACGCCAAGATGGTCGACATCTACTTCCCGCCGCGGGCGATTCAGCTCTTCGACGGTCCGAGCCGGGACATTTCCGATCTCTGGCGCATCCTGGGCCGCCCCATCCAAAACGGCGGCTACATTGCCGGCACCATCATTAAGCCTAAGCTCGGCCTGCGCCCCGAACCTTTTGCCGAGGCTGCCTACCAGTTCTGGCTGGGCGGGGACTTCATCAAGAACGATGAGCCCCAGGGCAACCAGGTCTTCGCGCCACTCAAGGCCACGATCCCGCTTGTGGCCCGCGCCATGAAACAGGCTATGGACAAGACCGGCGAAGCCAAGATCTTCTCCGCCAATATCACTGCGGACGACCATTACGAGATGTGTGCGCGCGCCGACTTCATCCTCGAGACCTTCGGCTCCGATGCCGATAAAGTCGCTTTCCTGGTCGATGGCTTCGTAGGCGGCCCGGGCATGATCACCACGGCGCGTCGCCAGTATCCCGCGCAGTATCTGCACTACCACCGCGCAGGCCACGGCATGATCACCTCACCATCCGCTCATCGCGGCTACACGGCGCTCGTGCTCGCCAAGATCTCCCGCCTGCAAGGAGCCTCGGGCATCCACGTCGGCACCATGGGCTACGGGAAGATGGAAGGTGAAAACGACGACCGCAATATCGCCTACATGATCGAGCGCGACGAGTGCCAGGGGCCGGTCTACTACCAGAAGTGGTATGGCATGAAGCCCACCACCCCGATCATTTCCGGCGGCATGAATGCCCTACGCCTGCCGGGCTTCTTCGAGAACCTGGGCCACGGCAACGTCATCAACACCGCCGGAGGCGGATCGTACGGCCACATCGATACACCGGCCGCCGGCGCCATTTCCCTGCGGCAGGCCTACGAATGCTGGAAGGCCAAGGCCGATCCGATCGAATGGGCCAAGGAGCACAAGGAATTCGCGGGCGCCTTCGAGTCCTTCCCGAACGATGCCGACAAACTCTATCCGGGCTGGCGCGACAAGATCGCCGCGCACCGCTAAGGGAACACCACCCCTGCAAACCCCTTGCAGGGCGGTAAAGGGCCGGACCGCACGCTCGCGGCTCCGGCCCCCTCTTTCCCCTAAACGCCCCTGAAGGCAGGCAGGACAGGAGCCCCAAGCATGGTTCAAAGCGACCTACTCCACGATTATCGCGTCCACCAAGAACCGTACTATCGCCCGCAGGGCGACGAGATCGAGCTCTTCCTTGCGGCCTATAAAAGGCGACTGCCGGTCATGGTCAAAGGGCCCACAGGCTGTGGCAAATCCCGGTTCGTCGAATACATGGCGTGGAAGTTGGGCAAGCCCTTGCTCACGGTGGCCTGCAACGAAGACATGACGGCCGCAGACCTCGTGGGACGCTGGCTGCTCGATGCCGATGGCACTCGTTGGCAGGATGGGATGCTGACGCTCGCCGCGCGTCACGGCGGCATCTGCTATCTCGATGAAATCGTCGAGGCGCGACAGGATAGCGCCGTCGTCATCCATCCACTCACCGATCATCGCCGCCAACTCCCCTTGGACAAGAAGGGCGAGCTCGTGCACGCGCATCCCGACTTTCAGCTCGTTATCTCCTACAATCCCGGTTATCAGTCCGTGATGAAGGACCTCAAGCAATCCACCAAACAGCGCTTCACGGCCTTTCGCTTCGACTATCCGTCCGCGGACTTGGAGGCGGAGATTCTGGTGCGCGAAACCGGCATAGACCCGGATCTTGCGCCACGGCTCATAGAAATGGCGCAAAGCGCCCGCCGACTGAAAGGGCATGGCTTGGATGAGGGCATATCGACGCGCCTCCTGGTATACGCGGCCGCCCTCATGGCCGATGGCGTGGGGGCGCGCCAGGCCTGCCGCATGGCGCTCGTGGATCCCCTCACCGACGATGACGACATACGCGCGACTTTGGAACACGCCATAGATGCCCTGTTCCCCTGATTCCCCGCGCGCGCCTTCGGAACGGCCAGACATAGAGGGCCGAACGGAGGACTGGCGGCGACGGCTCGATTGCGCGTTCGATCCCGTACAATCGATGTTCGCCGATTGCCTCACGGCTGCCCACGAGCAGCTGGGCGAGGCCGCGCTCGCCGCCTACATCGACACGGCGCGCCTGCTCTGTAAACTCGGGCGCGGCGCGGAACCCGTTCTGGCCTTTCTGGAGGGCTGGCCCGCCGTTTGCCAACGCCTCGGCCAAGGCAGTCTCGACATCGTCCTCTCCTGGGTGCGGAACATTCAGCGCACCCCCAATGGCGATGTCCTCGGTGCCTTCTTTCAGGCGCTTCCGGCCACGGCCGCATCCCTCGGTAGCCACGAACTCCTGGCCGCCTACCTCGATCTCCTGATGGAAGTCGCGCAGCAAAGCAGCACCTCCATCCATCGCCGGCATGCGATCCTGCCAAGCCGGGCCTTGCCCGAATTGATTCGCATAGCACCCCAACTCCTTAAGCAAGTCAATCTACAGGGCCTGCGGGAATGGGCGTGGCAGGGCCTGCGCCAACATGCCAAAAACCCCGAACGGCAGGCGGATTATTTCGCGATGCAATCCGCCGATAGCCGCGCCCTCTTCCAGGGCCAGCGCCAGGGGACCCTACTGCGCGCGCACGAGCGCCAATTGGACTTCTATCTGCGCGCCCTATGGGATGATCCGGTGGCGCTGATCTCCTACTCCGAGGCCTTCGACGCGCTACGTCGCCCCCAACCCTACGCCGACGCCAATGGCCTCCACCTCCCCGACCTGCGCGTCGATCGCGACGGCGTCTCCGGGCTGGACCAATACCGGCTGACGCTGGCCCATCTCGCGGCCCATCGGCGCTTCACGCAATCCTTGGCCGCCGACAACGTCAGTCCCTTCCAACGCGTGAGCATCGAATGCCTGGAGGATGCCCGCATCGACACCCTGGTGCTGCGACGCTTCCCGGGCCTGCGCAAACCGCTGCTGGCGCTCCATCCGCGACCGGAGGAGGAGGCCTGCAATCCTGCGCGCGAGTCCTGCATCCGCCACCGGATGACCATGCTTTCGCGTGCCATTCTGGATCCGGATCATGGCTACCGTGACCCCGTGACCCGGAAATTCGCGGACTTGTTCCATGAGTGTCTCGCGCGGGACCTGAGCGACACGGCGAGCATGGCGGAATTGGCCAAGGAATATCTCGTCGCAAGCCGCCGGCCCAGCGATGCCTTCGCTCACGTCTATTTCATCGACACGGAAGTGCCATACCGCGACGATAATCGCCACCTCTGGCATTTCAACGATCTTGACGACGAATCCGAGCAGGATATGGCCGCGGCCCCCCCGGCGAGTGCGCCTGTGTCTCTGGTCCACCACTATCCGGAATGGGATTACGTGACGCAAAGTTATCTCACGGACTGGGTGAGCCTCTATGAACACCTCCATCCCCGCGGGCGCGCCGAGGACATCGAACAGCTCTTACACAAACATGCGGGCCTAGTGAAACGCCTGGAACATATCCTCGCTCAACTGACCCCCCAGGATCGCGAGCGCTTACGCCGCCAGGAAGACGGGTCCGAGCTGGACCTCGATTGGGCCGTGCGGTCCTGGCTCGATCAGCGTTGCCGCAGGGATCCCGACACACGCATAAACCAGAGCTTCCGTCAGGTCCGCCGGGACCTTGCCGTGAGCCTGTTGCTCGATCTTTCGGCCTCTCTCGGCGACCCCGTGCAGGGCAGCCGATCTCCGCAGAGCGTTCTTTCTTTGGCGCAGGAGGCCGTGGCTCTGCTCGCCTGGGCGATAGACCGGCTAGGCGACCCCTTCGCCATTGCCGGATTCCATTCCAATACCCGTCACGAGGCTCGCTACTGGCATATCAAAGGGTTCTCCGAGGCCTGGCGAGAGGAACCGCGCGCCCGGCTTGCGGCGCTGGAGGCGGCCTACTCCACCCGCATGGGGGTCGCCCTGCGGCATGCCGGCCATTACCTATCGGGGCAGAAAAAAGATAAGCGACTGCTCCTCATACTCACCGACGGTCAGCCCGCGGACATCGATGTGAGCGACCCGGACTTTCTCATCGCCGATGCGCGACAGGCGGTCCTGGAGCTTGAGCGTGACGGCATCCTCTGCCATTGCATCAGCCTCGACCCTCACGCCGATGACTATGTACAAAAAATCTTCGGCAAGCGGTTTAGCATCATAGATCGGGTCGAGCGCCTGCCCGAAAGGCTCCCCGAGATCTTCCTGACCCTGACTGCCTAAAACGACCTTCACTCACCTTCAGACCCTTTCCAGCACGAGCAGCCCACAGGGCGCACGGCCGGCCAATGGCTCAGACACCATAATGGGCGCTGGATCTTTCGATCAGGCCGCCTGGCCCGAGCTGGAACCACTCGGAGGCCCCGTGTCCGTCGTCACGGCTATAGTTGATGACGATGCTCTGGATGCCCCACCGCACCGATTCGAGTCGGAATGCGAGGTCCGGCCGGCGCGCGAGGGCCTTTCTCCAGTAGGCGCCGACCGCATCCTTGCCGATCAAGATCCCGGAAGGCTCCCCGGCAATGGCCACGATCAGAGGCGAGGAAAACACGAAATCCTCCGCATACAAACGCAAGATGTGCTCCAAATCGCGACTGTTCCATGAGGCGATCCAGCGCGCCGCCAAGTCCTCGGCTGTTGCCCGATCCAGCATACCTCCTCCTCTGCGGCCCTTGGGCCCTCGTCGATCCGCCGCCACGCCAGCCCGCGTGGCGGTCGCAAAGACGCTATCACAAGGGCACGACACCTGCACGCGCGGCATCATACAGGGACGCCATACCGGCCGGATCCGTGAGACAGCAAGCCGGGAAAGCGGGTCCAAGGAAGGGCCTGCCGCTATCAAGGTCCGGCCAACAGACCTCCGTCCGCACGGAAATGCACGCACCTGACTGAGCGCACGCCGCTTTGCGCCCGATCGACGTCGCGCCAGGACGCGCCCCGCCTGCGCATGAAGCCAGCACCCTATAAGCCTTCCGGCAGAAGCAGCGACGCACAAGGCGGGCTACAGTCGAGCTTTTGAGGGTGCCACTATGTCTCACTTACGATCCATCGTTGCCCTGCTTGCGGTCGCAGCCGGGTCCGCCGCGTTCGGCGCGGACGTGAGCGTACCCCATGACCCGCGCGGCAACCTCCTAGACCCCCTGAGTCCATTCGCGACCCTCTATCTGCCACGCAACGCGCCAAGCCCCGTCGATCGCGTAGGCCCCAAACGCTGGACACACGCCTATGGCGGACCGAACCACAATGCCGCCTTCGCTGTGTCCGCCCGCGCGCCCGCCTGGATACGCCATGGCGTGTCCTGGAACTTCCCGGAGGCACGGGCCTGGCCACTTAGCAAAGAGCGCCCCTTCGGCGCGCAAATCTATGGCATCAAGGAGGCCCTGCCTGTGCAGACCCAATCCTACGGGAATGCGCTCGGGGTGTCCGTGGTAGGCGGCGTCGTGTACGCAGAAAGCGACGACTCCTTCGCCTACGCGATCAATGCGCGCACCGGTCATCTCATTTGGCGGGCAAGCCCGGTAGGCAACACTCTCATGGGCAATCCACTCGTGAACGACAACCGCGTGTACCTGTCGGCCGGTAGCGTCGCGTTCAATTTCGCGAACGTGACTCTCTACGCGCGCGATCCGCATGCCGCCGGGCGCGGCAAGGACATAAGCTACAACGGCATCTACTGTCTCAGCGCCCACGACGGCAAGCTCCTCTGGTACTTTCCCACCGCCGGGGACGCCATGCCCACGCCGGCCTTGGCCTATGGGGCGCTTTATATCAGCACCGGCGACGGGAACATCTATGCCATTGACGAGCGCACTGGGGTCAAGCGATGGGTGACGCATGTAGGTGGCATCGCCAATATGTCGAGCCCGACCGTGTGGCGCCATAGGGTGTTCGTGGCCATGTCGGTGCTCCCAAACATATACGCCCTCGACACCCGCACAGGCCGCATACTCTGGAGAGGCAGCATCCCAGGCGCGGCCAACACCGGGATGGGCGACGTCTCGCCTGCCGTGGCGCGCGGCATCGTCGTCATGGATGCCGTGGCCCATCCGCGCACCGTCGACGGCCACCCGACCCTGGACACCATCGTGCGTGCCTACGACGCGCGCAGCGGACGTGTACTCTGGACTCACGACATGGGTCGTGGCCCCAAAGTTCCCGCCTTCAAGGGCGGAGTGCCCATGATCCACCGAGGGATGGTGTATGTCGGCTCCCCCATCACCTCGGCGTACCAAGCCATAAACGTGCGTAGCGGCCAGGTCGCCTGGACCTGGCATGTGCCA
Organism: Acidiferrobacter sp.; assembly: GCF_054609335.1. Classification (NCBI taxonomy): domain Bacteria; kingdom Pseudomonadati; phylum Pseudomonadota; class Gammaproteobacteria; order Acidiferrobacterales; family Acidiferrobacteraceae; genus Acidiferrobacter; species Acidiferrobacter sp. The sequence goes on from NZ_JBTRWP010000003.1 coordinate 28,233, forward strand.
CATGCGGGACCCGCGGGCGCAGGGCGTGGTGCGCCAACCTACTATCGTGGGGTACTCTACATTTCGACGGGACCCGACGTGTATGCGCTGGATCCGAGGTCCGGACGGAGCATCGGGCGTCATCACGTCGGGGGACGGTTCGGCATCGTGAGCCCCACCATCGTTGGCGGGACCATCTATCTCGGCAATTCCTGGGACTGGATCGACGCGCTCCCGGTCAAGGCCGTGAATCCGCGCTTTCACCTGCCACTCTAGGGGCACCGCCGCAAGAAACACATCTCCCGCGGCAGGCGCCGCTTACAAACCGGAGGCGTGGCCCACAGCGAACTGCTGCCCGAAGTGGCCTGCGGCCACAAGGGCAGGACTTGGGCCCTAGCCGGTCACCGCTACGATCGGCCCCTTCGCCATCTTGACCGTCATGGATGCTCGCCTGCGGATGACAATGGCGCCCAGCCGCTGTCTTTTAGACGCGCCAGTTCAATACAATCGCCAATGTGATGGCAAGGACCATCGCCTGATGAAAGACCACCACCGCGCCCGGCGCTTTGGGCTTTAGATTCACGCCATGAAAGAGCACGAACCCCACCGCGAACTGGGCGATCGAGAGGTAAAACGCCACCGGATAATTTGGCATCATCCACCCCAGGGTCCCCACCACGAGCAAGGCCGCGACGATGTGCACAGCCACCGTCCATTGCGAGGCCTGCTTGGGCGCGACGAAGAGCTCGATCGGTTTCCCAAAACCCCTCTGGCCCGTGGTCATGCCGCCCAAGAATATGGCCAGAAACACGGCGTGCAGCGCGACATTGGCGTCCAGGTATTGCAGAAAATGGACATCCGGATAGCGCAGACCCACGAGATAGGACACGAGCACGCTATAAGCAAGCAATCCATGCGTACCGTGCACGAAGGCCGGCGCGCGTCCCGCCAGGACATATAAGGTTCCCATCCCGAAAAGCGCTGTGGCTACGATCAGGGCAAGGCCTGTGATCGTGGCGGCGTCCGGGTGCAGGATGACCAGCGCGACCCCTATGAGGCCGAGCGTGGTCGCCACGAGGCGATGGGCGGCCTCCGGGTCGCCGCGCACAAGCAAGGTGAGGATGTTGCGCGTATAGGGCCAGCGGGTCCCCAGGGACAGGCCGAACCCAAAGCCCTCCACGAGACTACCGAGAAGAATGATGGCGACCGCGAACAGGACCTGGGTCAACATGAGCGCCTGGACCCAGGCCTCGCGCCCGAGCGCAAGTGACGTCATGCCGCGCCATATTCCCGCCGCTATCGCGACAAAGATGAGGCCCGCGATAAACACATTGGCCACGCGCACCGCAGTCGTGACTTCGCCCTGCACCTCGTGGTGCTCGGAATTTTTATGTTCCATATCCTCCTCATCGGCCCACCGGGGCTGCACGCGGACAATACCGCAAGAGGCCTCTTAAACCAACACCCGGACCTAAGCCCCTGAAGGCAAACCGCCGAACGGCGTCCCCGTCGGACGACCCCGGATTTAGTGCATGAGGCCCATGAGCATGGTGCGAGCATCCAAGGAGTGGAACATCCACATACTAAGCCCCACCGCGATCACAAAGAGCGGGACGGCAAGGACAAAGGACACGGTAGTCCAGATCTGCGTCGACGAGAAATCGAGCTGCAATAAAAACACGATCTGGACCGCAACGGCTAGCGCTGCTGCGCCTGACAACACAAGCATGGGGTGCGGGATCTCGCCGCCATGCATAGCGACGGCGAGCGCCCCGGTCATCAAGGCGGTGGCGACGATGAAGGCGGCGACGTAGGCGCGGCCGTTGACGAGCCGCACCTCGGGATGCTGCAAAGGATCATGGGCCATCAGAGGACTCCTCGCATGTCGACGAAGGTATAGACCAGCACCCAGAGAATCGCCTGGAAGTGCCAAAAAAGCTTCAGGTTCAACAAGCGGTAGACCGTCTTGTCGGTCAAGCCCTGGGCCGCCACCTGAAAAAACATCGTCGCCATCCACAGGAGTCCGAAGGCCATGTGGATCCCATGCGTCATGACCAAGGCAAAAAACGCCGACAGGTAGCCGCTCCCTTCCGGATAGATGCCCATGCGAAACAGCGCCGCGAATTCGTGAACCTCGAGCCCCACAAAGACCGCCCCCAAGATGAAGGCGGCCACGAGGCCCGCAAGCACGCCCGCGCGGCTGCCGCGCTTCAGGGCCACCATCACGCCCCCGTAGGCGAGCACGCTCGCGAACACCGATAAAGTCTCCGCGTAGGCTGTCCACGGATGCACGAGCGCATGCAGGACCGGGCCCCCGGCCGCATTGTAGGTGTGACTCAAGACCCCATAGGCCGCGAAGAGGCCCGCGAAGATCATCGCGTCGCTCAGCATATACAACCAAAAGCCCAGCGTGCGCGTCGCTATCACATCGTGGTGATAATGGGGCTCCCAGAGTCCGCTTTGCCCCGATTCCGTACCGCCGCTTGCCGTTATCATCGCTTACCCCCAAGACTTCTCTTACACCCAAGCCGCCTGCGTAGTATATCTATCAGGGGCTCGACTCCCGCGGACGAAGCACGTCGATTCCACCTGCGGACGCCCCCGCGCGTGCTACCTCGGCCGCGCGCTGCCGCAGCTTCTTTTCGATCCGCTCCACCTCTTCGGCCTTCACCACGTAATCCGTATCACGCACAAACGAACGCGCGATCACAGTCAGGATGATGGCGATAAATGAAGCGTCCGTAAGCCACCAGATACGCCACACAAGCCCGAAGCCGAGCCCCAAGGCGAAGGCGCCGATCACAAGCGGCACGGACGTGTTCCGGGGCATTGGGATATCCTCATAATGGGTCGGTGCCGCCCCCTCTAGGCCCTGCCCCCGGCGCCACACGAGTTCGTCGCGCGCGTTTACGCGCGGCGTGACTGCGAAGTTATAAAATGGTACGGGTGACGGCGCGAGCCATTCAAGCGTACGCGCGCTGCCCCAAGCATCGGCGCCGACACGATTTGCGTTGCGATCGCGCAGGCTGACATAGAGTTGGCGCACGAAGTAATAGACCGAGACGAGATAGAACCCTATGCCAAGCTCCTCCGCGACCTCGAAGGGAAAAAGTGCCGGGTTCGTCAGAAAATCGAGGCGGCGCGTCATTCCCATAAAGCCCGAGGTGTACATCGGAATGAAGACCATGATGGTGCCTATCGTGAAGGTCCAGAAAAAGCGCTTGCCGAGCGACTCGTTCAGCCGGAAGCCGAAGACCTTGGGAAACCAGTAGGTGACCGCCCCGAGAATGCCGTAGACCACCACCATCAGCATGGTATGGAAATGCGCCACCACGAACACGCTGTTGTGGACACTGTAATTGACAGGCGGCATGGCCAACATCATGCCCGTAAGCCCCCCCACAAGCAGCATGAAGAGCGCCCCTATCGCCCACATCATAGGGGTCTCGAAGCGGCTGCGACCACGGTAGATCGTAAACGCCCAATTGAATACCTTCACGCCCGTGGGGATCCCCACAACCATCGTGGCTATGCTAAAAAAGGTGTTGACGCGCGGACCGGCCCCCATGGTGAAAAAGTGGTGCAGCCAGACGGACCACGATACACCCGCGATCGCAAAGCTCGCCGCCACCATCGTGACGTAGCCGAAAAGCGGTTTCTCGGAGAATGTCGGAATGATCTCCGACATCATGCCGAAAGCCGGCAGAATGACGAAATAGACTTCAGGGTGACCCCATATCCAGAAGAGGTCGGAATACAGCATGAGGTTGCCGCCCATGCCCGCCGTGAAAAAGTGCGTCCCAAAGTAGCGATCGAGTCCGAGCAATCCCAAGGCCACGCCTAGGACCGGAAAGGACGTGAGCGCGATAATGTTGGTGCTGAGCGCAGTCCAAGTGAAGATCGGCAACCGTCCCCAAGTCATGCCCGGTGCGCGCATCTTGATAATGGTCGCGATCAGATTCGCAGCCCCGAGCGTCGTGCCGACACTCGAAATCTGAATGGCCCACATCCAATAGTCCGTGCCCACCCCTGGGCTATACGCAAGCTCGGTGAGCGGCGTAAGTCCGACCCAGCCCGCGTGCGAAAAATCGCCCAGGAATAAGGACAACATGATGAGCGCCGCACCCACGGCGGTAAGCCAGAGGCCCAGCGCATTCAAGTAGGGAAAAGCCATGTCGCGTGCACCGATCTGCAAGGGCACGACGACGTTCATGAGACCGACCAGTATGGGGGTCGCGGCAAACAGGATCATGATGGTCCCGTGCGCGCTATAGATCTGATCGAAATGGTAGGGCACGAGATAGCCGTGCGCGGCTCCCAGAAAGCCCGGCGAATGGGCTCCGTCAGCCAAGACCTGCTGGGTGCGCATCATGAGCGCATCGATGAAGCCGCGGAACAGCATGACGAGGCCTATGATGATATACATGACCCCGATCTTCTTGTGGTCGACGGTCGTCAACCACTCTCGCCAAAGATAGCCCCATCGGTCGGCATAGGTGAGGTAAGCGAGAACCAGGATTCCGAGCACGACCGAGAAGATGAAGGCGCCGGCTATGATCGGATTGTCCGGGATCGCCCCAAGCGACAGACGCCCAAAAATCGGGCTCCAGGGTCCTTGCACGTTCACCATAAACTGGCACTCCTGTTAAGCGAGAAAGACTGGGTGACCAAGGGCGGGTGGATCAGCCCCAAGCGGTCGTGCGGCCTTACGCCGATCCGGGCGGCGGCAGTTGGGTCGTATAGACCCTACCCTTCAGGACTCCCTCGATGACCTGATCGAAGAGTCGTCCCTTGACGTCCGAGAATTCATAGGTCTTGCCATTGATATTTTTTGTGGGCTTTGCGAAGGCGTTGAATTGCGCATAATCCATATGCAGGGGTGCGTGTTGAACAGATTGCACCCAATCCTGGAAACGTTTCGGGCTTATGACGTGCGTCTTGAAGCCCATCCAGGAAAAACCGCCGCCGCTGAAGTTCGCCGAATACCCCTTGTAGGTGCCCAGCTTGTCCGCCACCAGAACCTGCTCGGTGCGCATCCCCGGCATGATGTCGATCATGCCGGCAAGGTTCGGTATAAAGAAGTCGTTCACCACGGTGGCCGAGGTCATATGGAAATCCACGGTCGCCCCACGCGGTATGACGAGCTCATTGGCGGTGGCGATGTGCTGCTTGGGATAGATGAACAGCCACTGCCAATCGGTCGTAATGACATCCACCCGCAGGGGTGGTGGTACCGCTCCGGGCGCTGCCTGGGCGACCTTCAATAGGCGCGGATGAAACGGGTCCACCGCGTAGGTGCCTCTATAGGCGTAGTAACCCAACAGCGCGACTGTGAGCAACGGTATCGCCCAGACGACGAGCTCTATGACATTGGAGTGGGACCACGTGGGGTCGTAAGCGGCGGTGGTATTGGCCTTGCGATAGTGAAGCAGGAAGAAGGTGGTGACGACTGCGGTAGGGATAATGATGCCGAGCATGACGGCGACATCGAGGACCGTGAACCGCATATCCGCCGCCGACAGGGGTCCGGCCGGATGGAAGATCAGGAATTGTCGGGACAGGCTATGGGCAGAACATCCAGAAAGAAGCAGAAGAGGAAGGAAAGCGATGGAACGGACAAGCCTGCCTATCCTACGCACGACGAAACCGTACTGCCTTACCCGCATTGCAACGCCTCCCGAGTAGTCCCCTGGGCGGATACGAGGCAACGCCGATTGGGGCGCACCCCCTACACCATCTAAGCATATAATAATATGCGTGATCGCAAAATCACAAGAAAAAGTTTGCGCCCCACAACACGTCTCCGACAAGCGCTCGGTAACGGAGGCCTCTTTACTGGTGATCGCCGCAAAGTCGCAAAGCCGCCGCGCGCACCCCACGGACCCGGATGCAAGGAAGCGTCCGAGCGCGGGGCCAGGCAGCCTTCCAGTCACAAGGACGCGGGCGACCGATGAGAGCCAGGGCCGTACCCATGGAGGGCCTTCCACCACCTTCCTCAGTCTGCACAAGGCAAGGCGCGCAGGCAGGTCAGGTCCGATTTTTTTGATCGATCCCGGTCTCTATGCCGTCTATGCTGATCGCATTGCGCTCCTGCCAATAGCGTCGCACGCCGTCCTCCCCCTTCTTCTCGGTCCAGGCGCGCAGATCGGGCCTGTCGCCCACGAAATCGAAATAGGGGACCCCGAACCCGCACGAGGTCTGTACGAGATCGATCGCCACATCAAAGATCTGGCGGGCACCTGGCAAGGATGGAAACAGCGCTGACAGCATCCCCCACTCCTGGTCGGAGTGATGCACGGCGCGCGCCGTGCCGTACAAGCGCAGAATGACCGGGTCGCCGGTGAAGGCGCAGAACATCAAGGTCATGCGCGGATCGGTTTGGACGTGGGCTGCGGATTCGTTGCCACTGCCCGTAAGGTTCAACCACGCCACCCGGTTGGGGTCCAGGATGCACAGGCTCTCTAGCCCCTTGGGCGAGACGTTGACGCGCGAATCCGCGGTGGCGGTGGCCACGAAGAAGATCTTTTGTTCGGCTATGAATTGCGCCCAGCGCTGCGGAATGCTCGGGTACTGCTTCGCCATGACCGCGTTCCCGTCTCTCTTTCCTGGGGTTTGGGGGCCTAGCGTATCATGGCTACGATGTCCCGGCGCGCCCGGCAGCCGCTCAGGGTACGTCGCGCACTTCGTAGCCGCGCGGGGAGCCTACGAGAACTGCGATCGGAAACTCTGCCAAGAGTTCGGCGGCGAGCATCCTTTGGCTCAGCACTGCGCCCGGCCCCGCCACCCCCGGTGCCAGCACGTGACGCCAGGACCAAGCCGCGCAGGACGCCGGAACCGGGACGCGGGTGCCACCCCATACGGCAGAACCTGTCGGCAGACGCCGCCCACCCTCGGTAAGCGCCCAATAATGGCGAGGCACGACCACGAGCCACGCCTGGTCCTCGTGACATCGCGCAAAGCAGATGAGGTGCCGCGCTCGCTCGCCTTCGGCATACAGGGCCTCGTAGCTGCCGCGCGTGCAAATCTCGGGGTGCGTGCGTCGCAGCCGCAGAAGACAGCGCGTCGTATGCATCTTCACATGGCCGTCTTCGGGGTTGGCAAGCCAAGCCGCGAGAGCGTGGGCGCGCGCCAGCTCGTCCGCATCATCCAAGCGCGCGATCTCCGCAAGCATCCGCGTCCGCTCCCCGTAGTCCACGGGGCGACGATTATCCGGATCCACGAGACTGAAGTCCCACAACTCGGTCCCCTGATAGATATCCGGCACACCGGGGGCCAGAAGCTTCAGGGCGAGCTGACTCAAGGCCGTCCAGAGCCCCGCTCGCGCCACCGGGGCGGCGAAGGACTCCAGCGCATCGAGCGTGCGGGCGTTCGCCTCGGGATCGGTGACGGCGTCCACAAAGGCGATCAAGGCGTCCTCGTATTCGCAAACGGGCTTCACCCAACTCGTCTCGCACTTGGCTTCGCGCGCGGCCTTCAGCATGTAGTCCCGAAGCCGTGCGCGCACATCCGCCCACATCTCGGGCGTGCGCACGAAGGGCCACACGCCGATCAAAGTCTGATAAAAGAGGTACTCGTCCCGGACCGAGGGTGCGAGCCCGCCCAAGGCCTTTAAGGACTGATGGTGCTCTTTCAACTGTTGCGCGCACGCGGCCCACGCCTCCGGGATCTCCGACAGCACGTGCAGCCGCGCGCGCACATCCTCGCTACGCTTCGTATCGTGCGTGGATGTCGCCAGCATGGTCGTCGGACGTTCGCGAAGCCGTGTACCGTTCGCCTCATGGAAAGCCTTCAGCGAGACTGCGAACCGCGATGGATCCCCGCCTACCTCGTTCAAGGACACGAGTCGGTTGTAGCGGTAGAAAAGCGTGTCCTCCAGGCCCTTGGCCATCACAGGTCCCGTGTATTGCTGGAAAGCGGCAATGAACTCCAGTATCTCGACACGCTCCTCAGGCGTCCGGCTCTCAAACCCCTCGAGCAACAAGAGGTCACGTATGAAGTCGACCGCTGCGACCTCCACGAGCGGATTACGCTCCTTAGCGCGCGCACAGGCCGCCTCAATGATCGACCGATCGGCCGAAGAGGCGCCCGGCGCGCTCACATAGGTCCGATACACGGGGAAACACGCGACAATCTCGAAGAGCGCAGTCCTTTGGGCCGACAAGGTAAAGTCTCGCGTCCGTCGATCCCGTTCCGCGATACGATCCAGCGCGATGCCCAAGGTATGGACCTCGCTTCCGAGACTCGTATGCATGATGAGCCCCTTGCATTCGTAGAGCATGCTCGCATAATCGTCCCGCGCCCCCATAAAGGCCTCATAAGCCGCGTCCACACCGGCCTCCCCGTCCGCCGACACCAGAACGCCACTGGCAAGACGCAGAAAATCGTAGCCAGTCGTGCCGCTCACCGGCCAATCGTCGGGCAGCGACTCATCGGCGCCCAGGATCTTCTCGACAACGAGATAAAAGGGTACGCGTCCGGCGGAAGCCTCCACGCCACGCGCACCCCCATCTCGCGCCGCGCACGCGAAGTCCTGAAGCCTCGCAAAATATTCGCGCGGGTCACGCAAACCATCCGGATGATCGACCCTGAGCCCCGCGACGTCGCCTGAGGCAATCCACGCGCCGATCAGGCCATGGGTCGTGGCGAACACCCCCGGATCCTCCATGCGTAAGGCGGCAAGCTCGTTGATGTCAAAAAATCGCCGGTAATTGATCTCATATCCGGCGACCCGCCAAAACGTCAGGCGGTAGGCCTGCTGCTCCAAGAGGCCGTGCAGCGCATCGTAGCGCTCCGCGCCCGCGCCCGCGCCCGCGTTATAGCGCGCCAACACCTGGCTCAAGGCGCCCGCGCAGCGCGCGTTACCGGAGACCCAGGCACCCAACCGGCGCGCCCCTTCCTCGATGAGGCGCGCGGCCTCCTCGGGTGCGGACCCGTCGGCCGGGACACTTGTTCGCTCGAAGAGCGCAATGAGCTCCGATATCTCCTGACCGAGCGCCTCGTCGCCGGCGCCGAGATGGATCGACTGCGCCACCTCGGCCAGGATCTGCGGATAGGATTTGGGACTTATGGGTAGGATATGATCGTAATAGCGCACCACGAACCCGCCCCGTCCCGGATCAAAGTCAAGGGCCATGGCGCCCGATTCCAGCACCTCGCCGTACTGCCCCCCGAGGATCGGGATAACGAGCTTGTCCTCATAGGAGCGCTCGGGCGTTTTCCAATCAATATCGAAATAATGCGCAAACAGCGAACACCGGCCATGCGCGAGCACGTCCCACCATAGCCGGTTGTCCGGATCATCCACGCGCATGTGGTTTGGCACGATGTCCATGATCTGGGACAGGCCCTGACGGCGCAAGGCCGCCACGAACTTTCGACGCTCGTCCTCACTGCCCACTTCCGGGTTGACGCACGAGTGGTCGACAATATCGTAGCCGTGGGTACTACCAGGATGAGCCTTCAAGTAGGGCGAGGCGTAACAGTGGCTTACGCCGAGATCCGCAAGATAGGTCGCAAGCCGCGCGGCATCCCGAAAGCCAAAGCCTTTGTGAAATTGCCAACGGTAGGTCGCGGTCGGCACGGCTCCATCAGGCGCCGTGCCGTGCCGTGCCGTCTTGCCCGAAGGCCGATCGCCGCTCATGCGCCGTTTGCCTGCGGGCCGCACGCCGCGGACCATAGTTCCCAGCGCACCTCCCAGGGTTCAAGCGCCTCGTCCGCCGGGGTCGGGGCCGACTTCGTTGCATGGAGCAGTACGGCAGAGGCGCGTGCCTCCTTCGCTATGCGATACCCCACCTTCACGGGCGTGGGGCCGAGGTTCGCACGCAGATGTAGCAAGGAGCCGTCGGCGAAACGCCACGCAGCGGCGATCCCGCGCCCCCCGAAGAGCTCAAAGCCCTGGGATCGAACGGGGCCTTGGGCGAGCCGCCCGGCCAGATGCCGGGCACGGGCCTGAAGGAGGCCCTGATGAAAGGCAAGCCATGCAACACCTACCGCGCCCTCCGTCTCACGCCAGTCGAGACGACTGGACAGGAAAGTCTCTTCGCTATTAGGGTCAGGAATGCCCGCCCTCTGGGCCTCGTCGGCAAACTGCCGAAAGCGCGCGAACTCGCGGCGGCGCCCCTCGGTGACCGCCCGCCCAAGATCGGCCTCGAAGTCGCAAAAAAAGAGAAAGGGCCGCGAGCACCCGAATTCCTGGCCCATGAAAAGCAGGGGTGGCGAGGGCGCGAGCAGCAAAACCGCAGTGGCGGCCCGCACCGCCTCAGGGCTCGCTAGCGCTGTGATGCGCTCGCCGAAGGCCCGATTGCCGACCTGGTCGTGGTTTTGCAAGAAACTCACGAAAGCGCCCGCGCCAAGCGCGGTCGAAGGCTCTCCACGCGGGCCCTGCCGATAGGGCGAGAACTCACCCTGGTAGGCGAAGCCTTCGGTGAGGCAGCGTCCGAGCAGACGCATCGTATCTTGCGCATAATCCGCGTAATAGCCCTCGGTCTCGCCGGTCAAGAGGACGTGTAAGATGTGGTGAATATCATCATTCCATTGCGCGGTGAATCCGCCCTGCCCCAGATGGCGCGCCTCGTTGTTCTCGTTCTCGAGGATGAGATGAATGTGGCGGCCGGCGCTACGCAGCGGTTCTACCGTCTGCGCGATGGACGTCAAGATGGACTGCGGCGAATCGTCGACGATGGCATGAACCGCGTCGAAGCGTAAACCATCGAGATGGTATTCGTTCAGCCAATAGCGCACGTTCGCCTCAAAATAGGCACGCACCTGCGCGCTGCCTGGCGCGTCGAAGTTTATGGCATCGCCCCACGGGGTGTGGTGGCGCGACGTAAAGAACGCCGGGGCATAGCATCCCAGATAATTGCCGTCGGGCCCGAAGTGGTTGTAGACGACATCCAGGAGGACCATGAGGCCCAAGCCGTGGGCCGTCATGATCAATGCCTTCAGGTCCTCGGGACGGCCGTAGCGACTGTCAGGGGCGAAGGGCAGCACGCCGTCATAACCCCAATTCGCGCGCCCGGGGAAATCCGCGACCGGCATGAGCTCGATGGCCGTCACCCCGAGCGCCGCCAGACGCGGCAGAAGGGCCGCAGCCCCCGCATAGGTCCCCTCGGGACTGAAAGCGCCGACATGCAGTTCATAGAGGACGGCGTCCGTCCAGGGGCGCCCCCGCCACGTGGTATCGGTCCAGGCGAAGGCGCCACCGTTCACGACCTCGCTCGGTCCGTGTGCGTCGCGTGGCTGGAACCGCGACGCCGGGTCCGGGATCACAAGCCCGCCATCGATCCGGTAACGATAGAGGCTGCCAGCGCCCGCGGCGCCAGTTATCACCTCGAACCAGCCATCACCTGCAGGCCTCATCGCGATTGGCGGCGCAGTCGACCCCTCGAGCATCAGATCCACCGTGCAGGCCGACGGCGCCCATAGACGAAAACGCACCCCGGAGGCCTCACACTCTGCCCCAAACCCGAGCCGCTCGTATCGCCTCGTCACGCCGGAGTCCGTCGCTCCCGCCTCGCCGCTTCCATCCATGGCGACTCCTCTGCGAATATCGCTCCTCGATCAGCGCGCATGCCCGCCGCGACGGTCAGGCGTCGCCTCCCGCAGCAAGACAAGCGAGCGCCCCTTGAGCGGATAGGATCCACTCGTGATGATAGGCTCGACGTCACGGGTGGGGCTTGTGTAGCTCGTATCGATCTCCACTTGCCACCCGAACACCCGATATTTCGGTAACGAGAAAGGGATTTCCTCGTGATGCGCGTTTAGAAGCCAGAGAAAGTCGACATCCCCCATCATGCGCCCCTTCTCATCGAATTCATCCAGTCCTTCGCCTGCCAGGAACAGCCCCAGACAGCGCGCAAAACTCTGATGCCACTCTTCGTCGTTCATCTCGGTCGCGTCCGGCTTCAACCACATGACGTCCTTAACGTCACTGCCGCGGATGTGCCGCCCCTGGAAGAATGACCGGCGGCGAAAGACCTTGTGGTTCTGCTTGATGCGAATCACATGCTGCATGAACCGCATGAACTCATGATCTTCCGGAGTGAGCTCCCAGTTCACCCAATTGATGGGGTCATCGTGACAGTAGGCGTTGTTGTTGCCGCGCTGGGTGCGGCCCATCTCGTCGCCGGCCACGATCATGGGCACGCCCTGGGAGAGCAACAAGGTCGCAATCATGTTGCGCTTTTGCTGGGCCCGCAAGGCTCGGATATCCGGGTCGTCTGTCGGTCCCTCGGTGCCGCAATTCCAGGAGAAATTGGCGTCGGTCCCGTCGCGATTGTCCTCACCATTAGCTTCGTTATGCTTGTCGTTGTAGCTGACGAGATCCTGAAGCGTGAAGCCATCGTGCGCCGTCACGAAATTGATCGATGCGTAAGGGTTGCGTCCGCCATGACCGTAGAGGTCGCTCGAACCTGTCAGTCTATAGGCCATCTCGCCTATGACGCCGCCCTCGCCCTTCCAATACGCGCGTACCGCGTCACGGTACTTGCCATTCCACTCGGTCCAGCCGACCGGGAAGTTACCGACCTGGTAGCCTCCCTCGCCCAGGTCCCACGGCTCGGCTATGAGCTTGACCTGCGAGAGCACGGGATCCTGATGAATAATGTCGAAGAATGCAGACAGCCGGTTCACGTCATGGAGTTCGCGCGCCAAAGTCGAGGCCAGATCGAAGCGGAAACCGTCCACGTGCATCTCAAGGACCCAGTAGCGCAAGGAGTCCATGATGAGCTGCAAGACCCTCGGATGCAGCATGTTCAAAGTGTTCCCGCAACCCGTGAAGTCCATGTAGTAACGCGGATGCTCGGGGCTCAGACGGTAATAGGACAGGTTGTCTATGCCCTTGAAGGACAAGGTCGGCCCCATGTGGTGACCTTCGGCCGTGTGGTTGTACACCACATCCAGGATGACCTCTATCCCGTTGGAGTGAAAAGCCTTCACCATGGTCTTGAATTCGGATATCTCGCCACTTGCCGAATAGCGCGAGTCCGGGGCAAAGAACCCTATGGAATTGTAGCCCCAATAATTACGGAGACCCTGCTCCACGAGATGACGGTCATCTATGAAGGCATGCACGGGCATGAGCTCGACTGCCGTCACCCCAAGCGACTTCAAATACTCAATCACACGCGCCGAGCCTAAGCCAGCATAAGTGCCGCGCAAGGGTTGTGGGACCAGCGGATGCTGATAGGTGAACCCCTTGACGTGCAACTCATAGATGATCGTGTCGTGCCAAGGCGTGCGCAAGAGTCGGTCGTCGCCCCAACTGAAGGCCGATTCAACAACCCGTGACTTGGGCATGAATGGCCCATTGTTGGTCCGATCGAAGGACAGATCTTCGAGCTTATGGCCGACGCGGTATGCAAAATTCGCATTGCTCCAGCGGACCTGGCCTTGGATAGACTTGGCGTAGGGGTCCAGCAAGAGCTTGTGGCCGTTGAATCGGTGCCCGTTTTTGGGATCGTAAGGCCCATGGACACGATAACCGTACAGCCACCCAGGCCGCGCCTCCGGGAGATAACAGTGCCATACCTGATCAGTCTGCCAGCGTATCGGGATGCGCGCGATCTCGTGGCGGCCGTCCTCGGCGAATAAGCAAAGCTCCACCGCCTCGGCATGCTCTGAGAAGAGCGCAAAATTCACCCCCTCGCCATCCCAGGTGGCGCCCAAGGGATAGGGTCGCCCAGGCCACACCGCGAAACGCGCGAGCCCTCGCCCTCCCAAGCGCCCACGCTCCTCGATCACAGGACCGCTCCGCGGGATGCGGCATCCGCCAGACGCGTAGCGAAACGCGCCAGCCTTCGAGCCGACAAGTCCGCGCCCGGCGCCACCAAGGTAAGTGTCGTCCGCCGCGGCCGTAGACACTGCCAGCTCTTCTGCCGGGACACGAGCGCTGCATGCGCGATTATCATCGTTGCACCCATTCTTGTTCTGTCACCAAAGGCGTGTCGGACGACGCCCTGGGGGCGCCGGATTGAGCCGTAAGGGGAAATCTACGCGCCCGACGGGTCTTGCGCCACCGCCTCAGGCTCCAGAATAGTCAAAAGACCCCGCAAAGGAATCCCCACACCCTGGGGGCGATTCTTCATTTCATAGCGTAACTCGTAGAAGGCCTTTTCGAGCAGGAAGAGCCGCAACCACTCGCGCGCCTCCGTAAAGGTTTCCCATAAGCTCGTGCCCTCCATGGCTGTGGCATAGGAACCCATGAAGGCTGATACCGTGGCGCGCTCCCAGGAGCGGGCATGGGGTAACAAGGTCGCCATGTGCTCCGCCTGCCCCACGGTGACGTGATCCAAGGCAGTATACATGGCGTAATTGAAGGACCGAATCATGCCCGCGACATCCCGCAAGGGCGTATGCTTGCGCCGCCGCTCCGCGATGGTGCGTCCAGGCTCGCCCTCAAAATCCGTGATTGCAAAATCGTTCTTCTGCAAAAGCACCTGTCCCAAATGGTAATCGCCGTGATAACGGATCTTTTGCCCGATGGTCGGAGCCGATAGCGCGGCTTTACCCAAAAGCTGCGCACGCACGGCGAGCACGGCGTGGGCATCACCCTGCGCCTCCTCGGGCAATGAGGGAAGCCGCGCGCCAAGCATAGCGAAGGTCTCCTCGATCTCCGCGCGCACACCCTCAACCCATCGCGCCCCCTCGTCAGGCACGAGGGGTTCCGGATCGAAGGCCGTGTCACCCGTGGGCACGGCAAGCGCCAGATGCATCTGTGCCGTACGCAAGCCGAGCGTGCGCACAAGCGCGAGATAGCCGCCGTGCGCCTCCTCCTCACCGTCGGCCGTTTGCACCGAACCATGCAGGCACAGCTCGAGGTGGTTCTCGAGGTAATTGAGCGTGTAGTCCCAGGCGTCCCCTTGATTCTCGAGATAGCCTTGCAGGAGTGCCAGCGTAATGACCCCGCCTCCGGCCGGCCGGTATTCCAAGGTCCCGAGCACCGGGACCGTATAAGGGAAATGGGCGACATCACACAAGAACCGACCCATCTCCGCCTCTGGACTTATACCCTCCTGGAGGCGCCGATAGCCCTTCAGGAACAACCTCTCGCCGATGGCCACGGCCGTATTCGTGCTACGGGAGTTGGGATGCCGCACGGCCTCGTCCGGCGCGACCGCATCGTGGAGGGTGCCTGCAGGCACCCCTTGCATAACGCCCGCCTCCGCTTCGAAGCGCTGCCCATCGCGGATCGCCATAACAAGTTTGCGGCAAAAGACTTCGTCCCCAAAGGCATCGCCCAGAATGCCAAGCGTCGCCTGCTGGCGCACGCGCGCCATGGCAAGCGGCAGGACAGAACGCATACGCGCCTCGTTGTCCGTCTCCCACACGAGTGATACCGGCAGAAAATACCGCGCCGGGCGATCACCGTCCTCCACATCGACCAGCGTAAGAAAAAAACCTCCGTCGGGCGTCACCCATTCGGCGGTCTCGGTCATGACGACGCGCTTTTGCGTGGCACCCTTTTCGCCATACCACCGCTGCGCGGTCATAAACCGCGGCACAGCATCTTGCTCCCACTGCGCGCGCGCCCGGTCGGCCATGGTCATGCGCCAGGGCACGACGCGCTCGCGGAACAAGCTGCGCCATCCATCGAACAAGACGAGCAGCGGCAGCTCCTCCGGCGGCAACCGCTCCTCGTGCCACGCCGGGACCTCGCCACCCTCGGCGAGCCGGAACCAATAAAAGCCGTGGCCATGAAGGGTCAGGAGATAGGGCAACTCGCCAATAGGTGGAAACGGCGTGCGTCCCATGAGCTCGATCGGGACGCGCCCTTTGTAGACCGACAAATCAAGCTCCACAGGCTGCGCGGAGTGCGACAGATTAGCGACGCACAAGACCGTCTCGTCACCATAGGCGCGCACGTAGGCCAGGATCTTGCGGTTTCCAGGTTCAAGGAACACGAGCGTCCCGCGCCCAAAGACCTTCGTGCCCTTGCGGATCGTGAGCATGCGGCGGGTCCAGTTGAGGAGCGACGAGGGATCGCGCGACTGTGCCTCCACGTTCACGGCGCCGTAGCCATAGATCGCATCCATGATCGGCGGCAAGAAGAGACGCTGGGGATCGGCGCGCGAGAAGCCCGCGTTACGGTCCGGACTCCATTGCATGGGCGTGCGCACGCCATTGCGGTCGCCGAGATAGATATTGTCACCCATCCCAATCTCATCGCCGTAATAAATGATGGGCGAACCAGGCATCGACAAGAGCAGACTGTTCATGAGACGGATCTTGTCGAAATCGTTATCCATAAGTGGTGCGAGCCTGCGCCGTATACCGAGATTCAAGCGCGCCTTGCGGTCGGCCGCATACATCTGGTACATGTAGTCACGCTCCTTGTTCGTGACCATTTCCAGGGTCAGCTCATCGTGGTTGCGCAAGAAGATCGCCCATTGACAGGTCTCCGGGATATCGGGCGTCTGCTTCATGATCTCGACGATCGGGTGACGGTCCTCTTGCGCGATCGCCATATACATGCGCGGCATGAGCGGGAAGTGGTAGGCCATGTGGCACTCGTCCCCGCCACCGAAGTAATCACGCACATCCTCGGGCCATTGGTTGGCCTCGGCTAGCAACATACGGTTGTTGTAGCGGCTGTCGATGACCGAGCGCATGTAGTGCACCACAGCGTGGGTCTCGGGGAGATTTTCGTTGCTGGTTCCCTCGCGGACGCACAGATAGGGAATGGCGTCGAGACGCAGGCCGTCCACGCCCAGCCCAAGCCAAAACTCCATGACCCGCACCACCGCCTTCACGACCTGCGGGTTGTTGTGATTCAGATCCGGCTGATGAAAAAAGAATCTATGCCAATAATAAGCCTTGGCGCCTTCATCCCATGCCCAATTGGACTTCTCGCTGTCGGTGAATATGATGCGCGTGTTTTCGAATTTCTTGACCGTGTTGCTCCACACATAGAAATCACGCTTCGGCGACCCCGCCGGCGCGCGTCGCGCGGCCTGAAACCAAGGATGCTCGTCCGATGTGTGGTTTATAACAAGTTCCGTGATGACCCGAAGCCCGCGCTCATGGGCCGCCCGCACGAACTGCAGAAAGTCGCGCCGCGTTCCGTAATCCGGATGGACATTGCGATAATCGGCAATGTCGTAGCCATCATCCCGCATAGGCGACGGGTAGAACGGCAGGACCCACAGAGTATCCACTCCGAGGTCCTGTAGGTAATCCAGCTTTTGGGTCAGCCCCACGAAATCCCCGATGCCGTCGCCATTACCGTCAAAAAAGGCGCGCACGTGCAACTCGTAGATGACGGCGTCCTTGTACCAAAGTGGGTCGTCCGATATTCGCGACGTCTCGGTTTTTGTTCTTCTTTGCATGGCGCGCCTAAGAGTAGTAGTCGAAATCGTGCTCATTACCCACATAGCCTCGCGGACGGAAGATGTGGGCTGGCGCCTGTTCCGGCGCAAGCTCCACATAGTGGCGGCCTCCACTCCAGAGATAACGGGCGTCAGATAAAAGGTCGTGCATCTGCACGGGCCGCCCCCCTGCCCCAGCCAGACTATGCGCCGGCCACTCGAGCCACCCGGACTGGCGATGATGCGGGTCGAGATTGACTACCACGAGCACGGGCGACGCCCCATCATCGGCGGTCTTGCTAAACCCGATTAGATTGTCGTTATCGATAGCGTGAAAGACGAGATTCCGATCGCTCTGCAAAGCCGGATGCGCACGGCGAATGGCGTTCAAGCGGGTGATGATCGCCCGCAGACTATCGCGCCTTGCCAGATCCCATACGCGTTTTTGATACTTTTCGGAATCACGGTACTCTTCGCTACCGGGTTCAAGCGGCTCCGATTCCAGAAGCTCGAAAGCGGGCCCGTAGATCCCGTAGCTGGCGCTCAAGGTTGCGGCCAGCACGAGCCGAATAACGAAGGCCGCGCGCGGAGCATGCTGAAGGAACGAAGGAAGTATGTCCGGCGTGTTAGGCCATACATGCGGCCGGAAATACTCCCGTCCCGGCCCTTGGGTGAGCTCGGTGAAGTATTCGGTCAGCTCGCGCTTGGTATTCCGCCATGTGAAATAGGTGTAGGAGTGTGTGAAGCCGAGCTTGGCGAGCCCGTGCATCACCTTGGGCCGCGTGAATGCCTCCGCCAAGAACAAAACCTCCGGGTACGCTGATCGGACCTCTCGTATGAGCCATTCCCAGAACAGGAAGGCCTTAGTGTGCGGGTTGTCGACACGAAAGATGCGTATGCCCTCCCCTATCCAGAATGTGACGACGCTCTTCAATTCCTGCCATAGCGCCCGCCAATCGTCCGTCTCGAAATCAAGGGGGTAGATGTCCTGATACTTTTTCGGCGGATTCTCCGCATACTGGATCGTGCCGTCAGGCCTGTGGCGGAACCACTCCGGATGCTCAGTCACGTAAGGATGGTCCGGGGAACATTGAAACGCGATATCGAGCGCCACGGCCATGCCATTCTTGGCCGCCTCATCGCAAAACACGCGGAAGTCCGCGAGCGTGCCAAGTTCGGGCGCCAGCGCCTTGTGGCCACCCTGCGCGCTCCCGATCGCCCACGGACTGCCGACATCGGCTGGGTTTTGACTCAGGGTATTGTTGGGCCCCTTGCGCAGACGCTCTCCGATCGGCGAGACGGGCGGCAAATACACGACGTCAAAACCCATGCTCGCCACATAGGCCAGCATGGGACCTGCATCGCGCAAGCGGCCGCCCGGAATGCCTCCGACCGAGCGCGGGAAAAACTCGTACCAGGCGCTGAAGCGGGCCCGTTCCGGATCCACGCGCACCGCAAACTCGGTCTCGAGCGCCGTCTCATGGGGGTGCGCCGCGAAGCGGTACACGCGCTCCGCGAGCGTCTCGTCAAGAAGCGCGGCGCGCTTTTCCCCAGGCACGGCATCCCCCTGGAGAAGCGCCTGGACCGTACGCAATGACCGCCCTTCCCGCGTGCCTGCGTTCACCGCCGCCTCCCCTATCATGGCGGCCGCTTGCTGAAACACCATCGCAAGGTCTGGGTCATCCAAAGGTCTGCGCACGAGTTCGTGGCAGAGCGAACCAAAGTGGTCTATAGCGGCACGCACGGTATAGTGGTAGACACCCAGCTCGCCCACCGTGAAGGATGCGCGATAGCGGTCATTGCCGATGGGCGCCATGCGCGCGCGACTCCAGGTCTTTCCGTTCGGTCTGCGCACACACAAGGTACAGACCACCACATCGTGGCCGTCAGCAAAGACGTCGGCATCGACCGTGACGCGATCACCTATGATCCGCTTGATCGGAAAACGCCCGCAATCCACTACCGGACTCACCGCGTCGATGACAACCCGATTGCGCCCGTCCGACGGCATCGTTCCCCGCTGCGCTTGGGCTCGTGCCACCGCCTACCCTCCCTGCCCAGGCGGCACCTGGAAGACCACGAGCGAGAGCGGGGGCAAAACGAGATTGAGCGACTGGAGCTGTCCGTGGGCGCCCACCGGCGCCGTTTCCAGGCCCCCAAGATTTCCCTGGCCACTTCCTCCGTAGATCGTGGCATCCGTATTCATGATCTCCTTCCAAAACCCCGCGCGCATGACGCCCAGACGATAGTTGTGGCGCGGCATGGGCGTGAAATTGCAGACCACAAGGACCGGATCTTGTCCCAGCCCCGCAAACCGATAGAAACTGATGACGCTCTGCTCCCAATCCCCATTGTCCGCCCAACGAAACCCTTCAACTTCGGTATCGGCAGCATGCAGCGCCGTTTCCTCGCGATAGAGGCGGTTCAGATCGCGCACCAGCCTCTGGATGCCCTGATGCGGGGCGTAGTCCAACAAGTGCCAATCGAGACTGCCCTCGTGACTCCATTCCCGCCACTGGGCGATCTCGGCGCCCATGAATAACAACTTCTTTCCCGGATGACAGAACATGTAGCCGAGAAGCAGGCGCAGGTTCGCGAACTTCTGCCAGTCATCGCCCGGCATTTTGCCAATGAGAGACCCCTTCCCATGGACCACCTCATCGTGCGAAAGCGGCAACACGAAGTTCTCCTGGAAGGCGTACCAGAGACTGAATGTCAGTTGCCCTTGGTGGTACTTGCGATAGATAGGCTCCCGCTCCATGTAATCGAGCGTATCGTGCATCCAGCCCATATTCCATTTGTAGCCGAACCCGAGGCCACCCATGGAGACCGGCCGGGACACCTGCGGCCAAGCGGTCGACTCCTCGGCTATGGTCTGGACGTCGGGATGTTGGCGGTAGACGGCCTCGTTCAGCTCCTGCAGAAACTGAATCGCTTCCTCGCTCTCGCGACCGCCATGGGCGTTGGGAACCCACTCGCCCGCCGGTCGCGCATAGTCCCGGTATAACATGGAGGCGACGCCATCGACTCGCAGTCCGTCGATATGAAATCGCTCGAGCCAAAAAAGCGCGCTCGAGACCAACACCGACCGCACTTCGTGCCGCCCATAATTAAAAATGCTCGAATGCCATTCCGGGTGGTATCCGCGGCGGGGATCGGCATGTTCGTAAAGATGCGTACCATCAAAGAATCCGAGGCCGTGCAGATCGGTCGGAAAGTGAGACGGCACCCAGTCCAATATGACCCCGACGCCTTCGCGGTGGAGGGCGTCGATCAGGAACATCAGGTCTTCTGGCGTTCCAAAGCGCGCAGTGGGCGCAAAATAACCCGTGGTCTGGTAACCCCACGAGCCGTAGAACGGGTGCTCCGTAAGCGGCATAAATTCAACGTGGGTAAAACCCAGATCGGCGACATAGGCGGGCAGCGCGGCTGCGAGTTCCCGATAGCTGAGCCAGCGCCCGCCCTCCTCGGGGACACGACGCCATGACCCCGCGTGCACCTCATAGATGCTTACCGGGGCGGATCGGCCCAGTCTCCCTCCACGCGACTGCATCCATGCACCGTCGCCCCACGTATAGGGGGCGTCGCACACGATAGACGCGGTACGCGGGGGTTCCTCTGCACAAAACGCAAAGGGATCGGCCTTCTCGACTTCGTAACCTGTCTCGCGGGAGATGATGTGGTATTTGTAGGGCGCCCCGGGACCGATCCCCGCGACGACGCCCGCCCAAAGGCCTGAGCCATCCTCGCGAACATTAAGCGGGTGAGCCTCCTTCCGCCAGCCGTTGAAGTCCCCTATGACCGAAACGGACCGCGCGTTGGGCGCCCACACAGCGAAGTGGACCCCCATCCCGTCGGGCAAACGCACCGGGTGGGCCCCGAGCTTATCGTAGAGCCTAGCGTGCCGACCTTCGCGGAAGAGGTAGATATCCTCCGGGCTGAACCATGAGCCGACGTCTCCAAACGGCACCTCGCGCTTCGCTCCCCTCCCACCTGGCATCCACTGCCCTCCTACACTCGATCGCGCCCAGGACGAACGCCCGAGCCGATACGGCCCTGTTGAGCCATGTTACGGACCATGTCGGGGCATGACAAGTAGCGAAACGTCCGGGATGGCGCAGACGGACACCGGTTCCTTCGACAGCCGTGAGACCATCCGCAACGTAATAGCCACACGACGCAAGGGTACGCACAGGCCGTGCCCAACGGCGCGTAGACGCGGCAGATCCGCGACCGTTCAGCGTAACGAGCACTCCTTCCACCGAAAGAACGGCGCCTACCTCAAGCCGTCTGTGGTATGAATAAGGACGACCGCGCGGCCTGTGGCATAATAGCTGCAAGCGCCATCAGCAGGATGCAAGTCCCAAACCCACGATCGCCAAAGGTCAACACGTGCCCGGTACCCGCTACCCTCTAGAAGTCCAGCCCAACATTCCCGAGCGCCTTGCGCGCCTGTCTGAACTTGCCGTAGACCTCCTCTACAGCTGGAACCGCCCGATCCGCCTGCTATTCGTGCGGCTCGACCCGGCGCTCTGGGAACGGTGCGGGCGCAATCCCAAACTCATGCTGCGGCGCGTAGCGCAGGAGCGCCTCGACGAAGCAGCGCAGGATCCCCTGTTCCTCGAAGAGTATCAGCGGGCGCTGTCGCTCCACGACACCTACCACACGGTGCACATCCCATCGCGACTTATGAGTCTCGACCCCAAGACCGATTTGGTGGCCTACTTCTGCGCCGAGTTCGGCTTGCACGAGAGTCTCCAGATCTACTCTGGCGGCCTTGGTATCCTGGCGGGCGACCACTGCAAGGCGGCAAGCGACCTCGGTCTGCCATTCGTGGCCGTGGGACTGCTCTATCGCCAGGGATACTTCACGCAAACGATAGATGCGCAGGGCAATCAGATCGTGGGGACGGCTCCCGCGCTCCTCGCAGACCTCCCGGTGACCCCAGCCTGTGATAGCGAGGGCCGCGAGATCCGGGTATCGGTCACCCTTCCTGGGCGCAGCGTGGCCCTCAAGATCTGGCGCGTAGTGGCAGGCCGCATCTCCCTCTACCTGCTCGACAGCGACATCCCCGAGAATACGGCTGCTGACCGGGCCATTACGTGCCAACTGTATGGCGGCGACCGCGAGACGAGACTGAGGCAGGAGATCGTCCTCGGCATAGGCGGGGTGCGCGCCCTGCGCGCCGCAGGCCTCGCGCCCACCGTCTGGCACATCAACGAAGGCCATCCCGCCTTCCAGATCCTGGAACGCTGCCGGGAACTTGCGCATCAGGGGCTCGATTTTGATACAGCCCTGGAGATCGTGGCGGCCGGGACGGTCTTTACGACACATACCCCCGTGCCGGCAGGTCACGATATCTTCGACGAGGAGTTGTTCGCCCGCTACCTGGAGCCCTATGTGGCGGACCTTGGGATCGGCATCGCCGAACTCAAGGAGCTCGGTTCGAGCCCCATAAGCCAGGGCGGGTTCAATATGACGGCCCTCGCGCTACGCGGATCCCGCTTGCACAATGGGGTAAGCCGTATTCACGGCGAGATCGCCTCGCGCATGGAGGCCTACATCTGGCCGCAGATCCCCTGGACCGAGAACCCGGTGGGCTATGTCACCAACGGCATCCATGTGGCCACCTTTCTTGCCCAAGAATGGAGCAGCCTCTTCGATATGCGATTCGGCAGCGAATGGCGCAACAAACTCACCGAAGCCCGTTATTGGGAACGGATAGACACGATCCCGGACCACAGCTACTGGAGTGTGCATCAGTCCTTGAAGGCCGCGATGCTGGAGGCGGTCAAGAAACGGGTCATCCGCCAGTATCGTCGCAATGGCGTGGGCGAGGGAGTGATTCACAGGCTCACCCGCCAGCTCGAGCTGGACGCCAAAGGCCCGCTCGTCATAGGCTTCGCGCGACGCTTCGCAACTTATAAGCGCGCCGGACTGCTACTCGAGGATCCAACGCGTCTTGCGCGCCTCCTGAACGACCCGGAGCGACCGGTCCTTTTGCTGTTCGCCGGCAAGGCCCATCCCCACGATCATCCGGGGCAAAATCTCATCCGTTTGATCCATGAGTTCTCCAAACGTCCCGAGTTCGAAGGAAAAATCATCCTGATTGAAGGCTACGACCTCGCGCTAGCGCGGCGGCTTGTGACCGGAGTCGACGTGTGGCTGAATACACCGGAATACCCGCTTGAAGCCAGCGGCACATCGGGACAGAAGGCGGCTATAAACGGGATCGTCAATTTGAGTATTCTCGATGGGTGGTGGGGCGAAGGTTATGCCGGCGACAACGGCTGGGGTATCTGTCCGCACAAGGGACTCATCGACAACGCCCAGCGCACGCGCGAGGAGAGCGCGGAACTGATGGACATTCTCGAACAACAGGTCCTACCCCTCTATTTCGATACCGCCGAGCACGGCTATTCACGTTCCTGGATCGCGATATCGAAAGCCGCCATGCGTCGGGCCATGCCGGTCTTCAACGCCGAACGGATGGTCCTCGAATATGCACGCGACTACTACCGCAAGGCGGCCGAACACGCCCACCTTCTGATGCGAGAGGAAGCCGCTGGCGGCCAAACGCTTGCGCGTTGGAAGCGAGCCGTGGCGACAGCCTGGCCCGGGGTGCGACTCGAGCGCGGCAACGACGCGCCGGAATCACTCAAGGTCGGCGAATCCTTACATATTACGATCCTCGTACACGCTAATGGCCTGCACCAGGAGGATCTCGTCGTCGAGTGCCTGTTCGAATCCCAGGATGACATCGGCGAGCATATTGTGCGTGCGCAAGTGCAGCTAGCACCGACGGGGGTGGACGGCGAAGGGCGTCTCACCTTCCGCCTCGACCATAAGCCCGAGACATCGGGCTTCCAGACGCTGCGGGTGCGGGCCTACCCTTACCATGCCCTACTCGCTCACCGCTTCGAGATGGGCTGCATGGTCTGGCTCTAGGGGGGCGGTAGGCCCATCATCCTCAATCCCGGACCGGCGCTACCGACGCGGCATCCATCGACACCCAAGGTACACACGGTGCCGCGCAGGCCTCGTGCCACCTTCCCGACTGCGCCCTGCGATAAGGCGCGGGCTTAGGCTCGCGCGCCGCAAGGCCATCCCTGGCGCCTCAGTCCTCAGTGAGCCAGCGGTACAGTGTCCGCCGCTCTATGCCCAAGATCCGCGCCGCAGCCCGCTTATTGCCTCCCACGCGTCGCAACACATTCCGCACGTACGCCTGTTTCCATTCCTCCAGGGTGACAAGATCTCCCGTGGCCAACCCATCGTCCTGCGCGTCGCGCCTGCACCCGTCGTCTATCCCGCCATACTGACGGCGGACACTTGCCGGCAAATCCTCGAGGGCGATCTGAGCATCTCGCGCAAATACCGCGGCCGACTGCACAATGTTGCGAAGCTCGCGGGCGTTTCCTGGAAATGCGTAGTCTTGCAGTGCGCGCAAAGCATCGGGACGGAGCCTCGGCGTCGCACCGCCCACCTCCCTCCGGCACCCCTGCAAGAAGTGTCCGGCGAGAACCGCGATGTCATTGAACCGGCCAGCGAGATCCGGGAGGGACACTCCCAGAACATCTATGCGGAAAAGGAGATCGTGCCGAAAACGCCCTTGCTCGACCGCCTGCGATAGATCCCGGTTCGTGGCCGCCACGATACGCACGTCGACGCGGCGCTCGCGCAGCGCGCCTACCGGCCGTAACCACCCGCCCTCCAGGACACGCAAAAGCTTGGCCTGGCTTGCAAGCGACATCTCTCCAAGCTCGTCCAAAAACAAGGTGCCGCCATGAGCTGCGGCGAAGAGACCGTCCTGATCTCTGGCGGCGCCGCTGAACGCCCCCGCCTTGTACCCAAAAAACTCGCTTTCCCACAAAGACTCAGAGATGCCAGCGCAATTAACCGCCACGAACGGCCGATGGCGCCGAGCGCCTTCTTTATGGATCGCCCGTGCGGCAAGCTCCTTGCCGCTGCCGCTCGCCCCCGTAAGAAGCACCGGCGCGTCCGTACTCGCCGCCTTCTTGAGGCGCAGGCGGAGGCCACACATCTCCGGGCCGCACCCAATCAAGCCATGAAAGTCCACGACCTGCCCCGCGCCCGACTTTGTGTCGATCGCCGTACTCACGGGCATGCCTGACGCCAGGTTTGTGCAAGAAACAGCTGACAAGGTCGGGGGTACAATGGACCCTACCATTGGCGGCGGACCCGCGTCCCCAGCCTCGCCGTTGGCAAGAACGCCCCTCTCTGGCGAAAGCATCATGAATGCCGGCGGTCGCGGCGCCCCGCGTATCCATGCGCACAGGGCCATGCCGCCCCCCTCCCACCGCAACCCGCTTACGACCAGATCCGCCTGCCATTCCGGCAGCAACGTCAAGGCATCATGCGCGCTTTCCTAGTCCGAACGACAGCCCCGGCTTTTGCCAAATCCTCCTTCAATCGCGCGCGGAAATTCCGGCGATCGTCCACAACTAAAATACGCCGTTTTTCCATAACCCCCCCTCTTGCAGACTTGCCCGCGCGGCACCGTCTCGCCACGGCCTATGTGCCCCATGTGACTTTGTGACACATAGACACGCAACCGCATCCTGCGCAAAACGGGCCTGTACCCGCCCTTTTTTGGCCATAGGCGTAGTTCTCACGTCGATTGCAATATCTGCGGGCGGCTGGCACAACCATTGCTAACTCTCCCACGGTCACCACACAACCGAGGAATGACATAGCGATGGAGCTTGCCAGGACTGCAATTCGTTTCGCCATCACCATCACGATTGGGCTCGCGTCCGTGAGCGCCTACGCCCACTCGCGCGCCATGACGCCTCCACAGGCCGCGCCGCCCGCCGCCATGCCGCAGATCAACCACACCACCTTGCGCCACTTCGCAGTCGCCATTCAGCACGTTGCAAAAATTCGCACCGCCTACATCAAAAAATTGCCGACCATGAGGGCGCATCCCGCCGCGCTACGCAGTATCCAGGCAAAGGCCCAAGAGTCGATGGTATCCGCCATAAAGGCTCAGAAGCTGACTCTCCCGCAATACAACAACCTTGTACACCAAGTCGATGCGGATCCGGCCCTTAGAGCCCGGGTCCTCCATATGCTGCATCGGTGAATATTTGCATCCGCGTGGCGCCCTAAAGGGCGCCACGCTCCCATCTCATAACACCGTAACCTTAGCTGCCAAGAGGCCACAGCTCCCTTCACAGCCACAGGATCGCATCATTCGCACCGCGGGCCCGACCTCGCTTTATCCCCGGGAATCGCACATCGCAGACGAACCGAAAGTGGCTGCGTATCTCATGGCAAGCCCCCCACGCTCGATGCGCGTCAGAGGCGCCATCGATCTATCGACATACCAATGCGCATGACCAACCCGTCGACGTCACAAACGAGATCCTCGCGAGTCTGCCGAACTTATGCGCGGTCCGGTCGATATGACCCCCCAAGTCGCCGCGCCACCTGTGCCGCCGGCCTTTCGATCCAACGATAGGCGAGATCGGAGATCAGCATAGTCGCAACGAATGTGAGGCCAAGCAGGGGAGCAAGAGCTACACGTCCATAAAAAACGTGTAGCGCTGCCAATAACACAAGTGGATGGAACAGATAGAGACTGTAGGAAATACGCCCGAGGTATTGAAAAGCCCCGCGTTCGAAAAATCGCTTTATGGGCGCCTCGTAGGCGACCACAACAAGACCTAAGGCTGCGCCGATCATGATAGGCCAATCGTGGACCAACATGCGATGATTGCCGAAGGCCGCCAGCGTGCGCGGCGCGTAAAAGTAAAGCACAAACGCCGAAACGGAGAATCCGATTCGCATGGACGGCCGAAGAGCACAGTAGCGCCGTCTCACGGCATCTCGGTGACAGGCAAGGAGTGCGCCGAGCGCGAAGGGCGCCATATAGTAGATCGTCGCGCTATAGGCGGTCAGTCCTCCACCCATGACAACGCCGGACCAAGCCTCGCCCATGCTCTGCGCCACACCGCGCAAAAGCACCACCCCTGCGGCCACGAATGCAAAGGGCAGCCAAGCCACCTGCCAACGCAAGCGGCGGATCCATAAGGCCAGCAAAGGAAAGATCAGGGAAATACGCATCTCCTGTACAAGTGTCCAGATGGTAAAGTCGTAACGATCTGAATTGAACGCGTCCACGAAGCCGACGTGGTCCACCACTGGTCCCGTGCTGGGCGGCCACGACCAGAACTTGTTGATCCAAGGACCAAGCCCCTGCAATGGCTTCGCGTAGAGAAGCGCGGCGCCCGCAATGCCGAGACCGATAGCGGCCAAGTAAGGTATATAGAGTCGCGCTATTCTTTTTTTGAGATAGGTCCAGTAACTGAGGCTGGAACGCTCGAGCATAATGAAGAGCACATAGCCGCTCAAAACGAAGAAGAACAGGACCGCCGCGCGTCCCGCCCATAGCAATCCCAGTGGCGTCTCGGACAACCAGTGAAGCCAGCGCGAGGCATACTCATAGCGCCGTCGCCCGGCGTGCGCCACGACCAGCACATAATGCGATAAGACCACGGAGACGGCCGCAAGGCCGCGCATCGCGTCTAACGATCTTACGCGCCCATCCGCCACGCAGTCCTCCTATCATCATGGGCCCGCGTCCGGCCCCATGCCGACGCCCATCCCTTCTGTAGATAGCCGTAGGCCTCAGCAGTTCCCCATCTCGTGGGATCCGCATTGGACAAGTCCCTCACAAGATCCCGAACATACCGTTTTGCTCGCTATATGCGCGACGGGGCAACGCCGCATGGAGCCCGATATTTGCACTGAGCCGACGGATGCTAACAATATCCATGGTTTTCTTGGTAAAGAACCGCCATAAGGATTCCCGTGGGATCGTCACGGATAGGTGCGGTCTTGCTTGAACAAACCGAAAACCCGCCTCAAGATCTTCTTCGTTGCAGTAACCGTACGCGGCAGCTAAGCTCCCTCGCAGGCCCTTGCGTTGCACAAGGATCACTTATGGGACGTTCTACGTCACGTTACGGCATCAGTCCGGCTCTACGCGCCCTGTTTCTTTTCGCGGGCAGCGTCCTATGGGTCGGCATCACACTTACCGGGTTCCGAGTCGTCAGTTGGGTGCTCTATGTGCCCGCCGTATTCTTTTCCTTCGCGGCGATCACCGGTATTTGTCCAGGGCTCATCCTGGCGCGCCTGATATTTCGGGAAAAAACCTTGCCGCGGGATTCCTCTGGCCTACCAAAGGCTTAAGCCGCCAATGGGCCCGAGGAGCTGCAGCGCGGGTCGGTCGGCGGAATACTTCATGGCCTCTTTCGTGAAGCCAGGCGCCCGCCACGATCCCTTTAAGCCAGAGCGCGCCCATACAAAAATGCGAGTCGCGCTAGACGCGTGACGACAGAATCCGGGACGTCGCCCCACTGAAACCGAAACCCCCAATTGCCGCTCGACAGTCCCGGTGTATTCATGCGCGCGCCACTTCCGAGACCCAACACATCCTGCCACGGCACGACCGCGAAATAGGCGACGGAGGCGATCACAGCGCGCATGGCCGCCCATGCTGGCGCCTCATCGATCTCCGGAAGATAGGCGCGCACAATCTCGCGCTGCGCCTCCGACAAAGCGGCGCTCCACCCCGCGCTCGTATCATTGTCATGGGTTCCGGTATAGGCCACGCAATTGGGGATGTAGTTGTGGGGCAGGTGGGGATTTGTCGGATCGCCATCGAAGGCGAACTGCAAGACGCGCATGCCTGGGAGGCCGTGGCGGTCGCGTAGACTATAGACGTCATCGGTGATCAGGCCGAGATCTTCGGCGATCAGAGGCAGCTCCCCGAAGTCGTCCGAAAGCGCCGTGAGCAAGGCATCGCCGGGGACCGGCATCCATTCGCCGCCCGCGGCGGTAGGGGCATGCGCCGGGATCGCCCAAGACGCCGAAAATCCCCGGAAGTGATCGATTCTTATCCAATCGAAGAGTTGGCGCTGGGTACGCACCCGCTCGCGCCACCAGGAAAAGCCGTCGGCCACCATGTGTGCCCATCGATAATGAGGATTACCCCACCGCTGACCATGCGCCGAGAAGTAGTCGGGCGGCACACCGGTCACAATCTCCGGGCGCCCGAGCGCATCCAATACAAAGAGCTCGCGATGCGCCCAGACGTCGGCACTGTCCTCAGCGACGAATATGGGCACGTCTCCAAAAAAATGCAGGCCACGCATGCGCCCGTAGTCCTTGAGCGCGTGCCACTGGCGGAAGAACACGAACTGCTCGAAGGCCACCGTCTCGCAGACATCCGAGCCCTTGATGGCCGCGATGGCATGCAAGTCGCGATCCTTGAGGGCCGCGGGCCACTCCCACCACGGCGCACCACCCCGCTCGGCCTTGATACATTCGTAGGCGCAGTAATCGGACAACCATGCCTTGTGGTCCTGCTTGAAATCAGCGAACGCGGCCAAGATCGCAGCCTCTCCACGCTGCTCTAGACGCAGACGCGCGCCCCAGAGTGCCATGCGTCGAGCAGACGCGTCCCACGCGCCGACGGACACCTCGGACGCTCCAATCCAGCCCTGCTCGACAAGATCCTGAAGACTGATGAGATCGGGGTCGCCGGCGTGCGCCGAAGGGCTGTTATAGGGGGAGCCGCCGCCAAGGGGCCCAAGCGGCAATACCTGCCACACCGTCGCCCCGGCCGTGCGCAGGACGTCCACGAAGCGCCGCGCCTCAGCGCCTAGCGTCCCCTTGGGACCATCTCCGGGCAAAGAACTTGGGTGCAGCAAGACGCCCAGACGCCGGCGATCCAGAACGGGGGCGCTACGCGACACCCTACCAGTCATACAGCTCCTGAACTGCGCATGGCCCCGCCGCGCTCGCAGCGGTCGCCGCCGTGCTGGACGAAGGCCTCCGCGATCATAGGTGGCGGCGGTTCGCCGAGGATTCGATAAAGGTCGTTGATGTGGCAGCGATAGAGGCGCTCAAAATCCCGAACCGACTCGCGGGGGTTGTAGTCACCGAACCACCAGCACCAATCAGACCCCTCGCACACGGCCAAGGCCTCCGTGGCGCGTTCGACGTCCTCCACTGAGAGGCGCCCCAGACCCACAACCCGGTCGTAGTCCTTTTTGGCCTGCACGAGCATCTCCCAACCACGGTTCTTGTCGGGACTGCCTATCCAGGTCGCGAAGGTCCCATTGACCCAGCTTCCCGCTATGAGCGGCGGCAGCGCGGTGTAAGCCGACTCTTCCTTCAAGTAGTCCGAGAAGGTCGTAAGCCGGATCAAAGGATGGTTCGCAAGCCTCTCGTAGAGCGCCCGCAAAAAGTAATAGGCGTTTTCGGGGTAATATTCCCAGGCATTTTCGCCATCCATGATGATAGACACAATCGGCGCATTATCAGTGTCGGCTGCACGGGCAATGGTCTCGAGATGAGAGATCAAATTGCCGACCGCATCATCGGCGTGCCAATCGGCGTAGGAAAACCCGATGAGGTCCGAGAGCCCGTCGTCCCGAAAGAAACACCGTATGGCCCGGCCCGGCGCACCATAGGCACAGTACCGATCCCCGTTGCCTGCATCCATCGCGCTCGCCTGCAGGCTATGGCGTAGGACGCGCTCACCGGACGCCGTCCACTTCACGCCCGCATCATCCAGGAGCGCGAGCGTCTGGGCGCTGATACCCCCCTCGGCCGGCCAACAGCCAGCCGGGGCGTATCCAAAATGTCGGATAAACGCCTCGCGGCCCGCCTTGATCTGCCAGCGTGCCCGCTCTTCGCCTCCGGGATAATGCGCGACCGCGGGAAGCTTCGCATCCGGCTGCGCCTCGCGGGCCACCGCAAAGTCCAGCAATAGTGGCACAATAGGATGCGCATACGGGGTAAACGACAACTCGATCTGCCCGCTTTCCGCGAGCTTGCGGAAGCGAGGCACGATACTTGCGAGGACCTCCGCAATCACGGTGAGCAACGTCTGGGCCGCATCCTCGTCGAAGTCCCGGGCCTTATCCATGAGCTGCCCCACGCGCGCGTCACTGCGACGCACCGTCTCTCCGAGCCAGCTTAGGTGGTACCACACGACGAGATCCCGCAAATAGCGCTCTTCGAGATATCCGGACAGCTCCGGGTCCGCGATCACGGGCTCGGCGAGCGCGGTCAATCTCTTGAAGGCCGGAAATCTCTCGATCACGCGGGCCTTATTGGCCCTGAGGCAGGCCTCTATGAGCGCCGCCCGCGCGGGCCCCGGCGGAGGCCAGTGACCAGCCAGCGCCGCAAGCAGCGGGTCTCGAAGGGGCGCGTGATCCTGGAGATGGGTCCGGACCTGTATGACATAGTCGGCGAGCTGCTCGAGCAGAACGGGTGAGAAATTGACGACCGCGCGGGCACCTGGGATCGCTTCGATGTGCGCCGCCATGTCAACGTAATCCTTGATGGCATGCAAATAGGTCCACGGCTGCTGGTACTGGCCGTCAGATAGGCGCCGATACTGCGGCTGATGCATATGCCAACACAGGACCAGGTTGAGCCCCCCTTTATCGCGCATGATGCAGATCCTGACCCAGCATCTCCGGCGTCACCACCACTACGCCCGCGGGGGTGACATGATAGCGGCGCGCATCTTCTTCGTGATCCCATCCGACTGTGGTGCCCTCGGGTATACGACACCCCTTGTCGATGATCGCCTTGCGGATACGGCTGTGCCGGCCTATATCGACATCGCCCATGACCACGGAATCCACGACTTCCGCATAGGAGTGCGTGCGCACGGCGGAAAAGAGCAGGGAATGGCGCACCACCGCGCCCGAGATCACGCAGCCACCCGACACCATGGAGTCCACCGCCATTCCCCGGCGCCCATCGTCATCAAAAATGAACTTCGCCGGCGGGTGCTGCTCTTGATACGTCCAGATCGGCCATGACGTGTCGTAGAGATTGAGCTCCGGAGTCACGCCGACCAGTTCCATGTTGGCCTCCCAATAGGCATCCAAAGTCCCGACGTCGCGCCAGTAGGCTGACTGGCCGCCGCTGTCGTTCGCAAAGGCATAGGCCATGACCCGATAGCGCGGCAAGGCCTCTGGTATGATGTTGTGACCAAAATCGTGCTGCGATTTCCTGGTATCGGCGTCTTTGATCAGCTGCTCATAGAGAAAACGTGCACTGAACACATAAATGCCCATGGAGCCGAGCGCCATATTGCCGCCTGGCACGGTTGGCGTCGGATTCTTGGGCTTCTCGTCGAACCGCACGATGCGGCCTTCCTCGTCGGTCGCCATGACCCCGAAGTCGCTCGCGCGTTCGAGCGGCACATGGACGCACCCTACGGTCAGGTCCGCGCCCTTGCGCACGTGATAGGCGATCATGGGTCCGTAGTCCATTTTGTAGACGTGGTCACCGGCCAGGATCAGGACATATTCAGGATTGTGATTGCGCACGATATCGAGATTTTGATAAACGGCATCGGCCGTGCCTGCATACCAGGAAGATTCGATCCGCTGCTGGGCCGGAAGGAGCTCCACGAATTCCCCAAAATCGCCGCGCAAGCTCCCCCACCCCTTCTGGATATGATGGATCAGAGAATGGGCCTTGTACTGCGTAAGAACCCCGATGCGGCGGATGCCGGAGTTCACGCAGTTCGATAAGGGGAAGTCGATCACCCGAAACTTGCCACCGAACGGCACGGCCGGTTTCGCGCGCCACATCGTCAAATGCTTGAGCCGCGAGCCACGACCTCCAGCAAGAATGAGCGCGAGGGTGTTGCGGGTGAGCTGGCTTACAAATCTTGGTGCTTGGTCCATGGGACAGCGATTCCTCGTTCTCATGAAATGTTAAGGACGCCGCCTCTCGCCGAGGCCGGCCCCAAGGCTCATGCCTAAGTCGCGGCGGTCAGCCGCCGCGCATCGCCAAATAGCGCTCGATCAAAGCTGTAGTCGAGCTGTCGTGGATCGCCTCGGGGGCACCCCCTTGCATCTCCGCCACGATCCGTCGCGCCAGCACCTTGCCCAACTCCACGCCCCACTGGTCGAAGGAATCAATACCCCAGATGACGCCTTGCGTAAAAACGACATGCTCGTAGAGGGCAATGAGCGCGCCCAGCGTACGCGGCGTCAAGCTCTCGGCCAGAATGACGGTAGTGGGGCGATTGCCTTCACAGACCCGGTAAGGGATCTGGTCGGAAGGAACCCCCTCCTCCGCAAGTTTGGCGGCCGAGCGCCCGAAGGCAAGCGCCTCCGCCTGCGCCAGAAGGTTTGCCATTAAAAGGTCCTGGTGGCCGGACAAACCAGCACGGGAACGGCAAAACCCGATCAGATCGCAGGGCACCACCTTGGTCCCTTGGTGCAAAAGCTGGTAGAAGGAGTGCTGCGCGTCGACCCCCGGTTCGCCCCAGATTATGGCGCCCGTCTGGTAGGTGACCGGTCGCCCGGCCAGATCGACGTGCTTGCCGTTACTTTCCATCTGAAGTTGTTCGAGATAGGCCGGAAGCCGTGCGAGTCCATGCGCATACGGCAAAATTGCCTGGGTCTCCATTCCAAAAAAGTTGTTGTACCAGACCCCTAAAGCCCCTATCAGCACCGGCAGGTTCTGCTCAAACGCCGCGGTCTGGAAATGCTCGTCCATATCCCGAAATCCCGCCAGCATCTCCCGGAAATGCGCCGGCCCCACTGAGATCATCACAGACAAGCCGACCGCCGACCCCAGCGAATACCGCCCCCCCACCCAATCCCAGAAGCCGAACATATGACCAGGATCGATACCGAAACGCGCAACCTCAGTGGTATTGGTCGAAACCGCCACGAAGTGCGCGGCGACGGCGGCGTCGCTTCCGAGCCCCGCTATGCACCATTGTCGCGCTGTGCGCGCGTTAACCATGGTCTCCTGGGTCGTGAAGGTCTTCGAGCAGACAATGAAAAGCGTCTCCGCCGGATCCAGATCCGCGGTCGCTGCACGAAATGCCTCGCCGTCGATATTCGCCACGAAACGCACCGCGATATTCGGATCGGCAAAGGCCCGCAACGCCTGGCAGGCCATCTCGGGGCCAAGGTAGGATCCACCGATCCCTATATTGATCACGGTGCGGATGCGTTTGCCGGTGTAGCCTGTCCACGAGCCGTCGCGGACCTTGTCGGCAAAAACCGCCATCTTCTCGAGGACTGCGTGCACGCCGGGCACCACATCGTCCCCGTCGACCAGGATCTCGACGCCTAAGGGGCTGCGCAGGGCGACATGCAGTACCGGCCGATCCTCGGTCACATTGATGCGCGCGCCCCGGAACATGGCATCGCGGCGGCCCTCAAGCCCGCGCGCCCGCGCGAGTTCCACGAGCAACCGCATCGTTTCCCGGGTGACACGATTCTTAGAATAATCGAGATGGAGACCGCCACCCTCTGCGGTAAGCGCCTTTCCCCGATCTGGATCGGCATCGAAAAGGGCGCGCAGGGTGAGGCCCTCCACGCTCCGAAAATGGCCGGCGAGCGCCCGCCACTCCGCACTATCGGTCAGCGCAACACCACCGCGCTCCGCGCCCGGCGCACCCGCGTCGCGCGACGTATCGAATTGATTGTCCAAGGCGGCTGCCTCCTAGCCTGATCTGTCGCTTTCGGTCGTCCAATTGACCCCTGTTCCTGGAACGCCGCCGCGTGCAATACGGCAGCGCTTTAATTGAGACCCTAACGCGACATGGCGGTTTAAGCAAGCCCCACGACGATCGCACAATCGTCACAAATCGAACCCGTCTCCCGAGCACCCCTTAAGGCTTTTCGACGTGCCCACCAAACTGGTATCGCATGGCAGCAAGAACACGGTCGGCGAAATCGGCGTGTCCGCGCGAGCCAAAGCGCGCATAGAGCGCCGCGGATATGACCGGGACCGGCACACCCTCCTCGACCGCCGCCTGGACCGTCCAGCGCCCTTCCCCGGAATCCGCCACCTGGCCGGCAAAACCCTTGAGGTCGGGGTTCCCTTGCAGGGCGGCCGCGGTGAGATCGAGCAGCCACGAGCTTATCACGCTACCGCGCCGCCAGAGTTCCGCGACCTCGGCGACATCGAAGTTATATTGAAAATGTTCCGGGTTGCGCAGGGGAGCGGTCTCAGCGTCCTTGTCATGGGACGATATGCCGACATTCGCCCGCTTGAGGATATTGAGTCCCTCGGCATAGGCGGCCATCACGCCGTATTCGATCCCGTTATGAATCATCTTCACGAAATGGCCCGCGCCATGCGGACCACAGTGCAGATAACCCAACTCGGCCGATCCGGAGCCTGCGGGCCGCCCAGCCGTGGGCGGCACGGCCGCGGCCCCTGGGGCCAGAGCTCGAAACACAAGGTCGAGAGACGCCACAACACGCGCCTCGCCGCCAATCATGAGGCAATACCCCCGCTCGAGACCCCACACGCCGCCACTCGTACCGACGTCGAGATAATGGAGGTCCCGCTCGGCAAGCGCCTGCCCTCGGCGGATATCGTCCTGGTAAAAGGAATTGCCCCCGTCGACTATGATGTCGCCCGGAGCAAGCAGCGGTGCAAGCTCAGCGAGCAGCGTATCGACCGAGGCCGCCGGGACCATGCACCAGACGACGCGTGGCGCAGGAAGCTGGGCTACAAGATCGGCCAATGTGTTGGCGCCGAGCCCGCCCTGAGCCTTGAAGCCGTCCACCGTCGCGCGACTGCGGGCATAGCCCGCCACCTCGTGGCCCGCTCGTATAAGGCGCTGCGCCATATTCGCGCCCATGCGTCCCAAACCACACATTCCTATGCGCATGCTGTCCCCTTTCATTATGGTGGGCCGTTCCCGACGCCCATCCTCTTGGCACACTAGCGGCTCGCCTGAAGTTTTTCCAGGGCCGCAGCGCACCGAAGACGGCCAATGCTGTACCATGGGGATGCACACCCCGGATCATAACTGCTGCAAGAGGGGGACCCTAGCCGTGCGAGAAAGCGACGTCTTATTGATCGGTGACATCGGGGGGACCAAGACCGACCTCCTTGTCGTATCGAAAGCGGCAGGCCTGGCCCAACCGCTCGCGCGCGCCCGGCTAAAGAGCGCCGAATATCCGAATCTCCAGACCCTGCTCGGCGAGTTCCTAAGGACCGCGGGCCTTTCCGTGCGACATGCCTGCCTCGACGTCGCGGGCCCGGTCATAAACGGCCGCGCACAGCTCACCAATCTCCCATGGGAGGTCGATGGGGCCACCCTCCGTGCCGAACTTGCCTTCACATCAGTCGATATCTTGAACGATCTCGCCGCCGTCGCCCACGCCATCCCGACCCTCCAGGCCACCGACCTGAAGACCCTGAACGCCGGCGAGGACACCCCCGGCGCGACCAAAGCCATCATAGCCCCGGGCACGGGCCTGGGCGAGGCCTTTCTCGTGTGGGATGGCGCCCGCTATCTGGCACAACCTTCGGAGGGCGGCCATGCGGACTTTGCCGCGCCCACGCCTGAGCTTACGGGTCTCGCCCCCTACTTGCGAGGCCGTTACGATCACGTGAGCTACGAGATGGTCTGCTCGGGCATCGGCATCCCGCATCTCTACGATTTCTTTCGTGATCAGGACGGCGCACAGGAATCGCCCGCATTCGCCGCACGCCTGGCTGCGAGCCCGGACCGCACGCCGCTCATCCTCGAGGCCGCCCTGCGTCCCGACACGCCGAACCCGCTCTGCAGCGCGGCGGTCGATGCCTTCCTGACTATCCTGGCCGCCGAAGCCGGCAACCTCGCCCTCAAGGTCTTTGCGCTGGGCGGCATCTATATCGCCGGCGGCATCCCGCCCCGGCTTTTGCCCCTCATAGACCGCGCGCGCTTCGCACAGACCTTTTGCGCCAAAGGGCGCTTCGCCAAACTGCTTACACAGATCCCGGTGCATATGGTGGTCAATCCCGACGCCACCCTCATGGGCACGGCCGCTTACGGCTGGGCCCGCATGCATCGCTCGCCCACACCCCCTTCACCCCCCTGACGTGGGCGCAACGGCCCGGCGGCCGGATGCGGATGCTTTAATGGGCCCCATCAGCAATCGCCTGTGGCGCGGCTCACGACACTCCCCCCACTCACGCGACTTAAAACTTATGCGGTCGCCGCAATCACGTGAGGAGACCCGTACTGGGACGGACACCCATTCAGCGCAGGTATTTTTCGAAGAACGCCAACGTCCGGTCCCAGGCGAGCGCCGCCGCCTTCGGCTCGTAGCCAAGCGGGGGCAGCTTCATGGAATCCGCCTCCTCGTTGGCGAAGGCGTGCTTGGCCTCGTAACGATGGAACTCGTAACCCACGCGCGCCTCTTTGAGCTTGGTCTCCAAGGCATCAACGCCGCCGATCGCGAAAAATTGGTCCTGGGTCCCGAAATGACCCAGCAGGGGCGCCTTGATCTTACCAGAATCAACGTATTCGAGTGGGGGGTAGCCATACCATGTGACATTGGCATCGCTTTCCGGAACCAGCATCGCGGTAAGCACCGTAAGCGCCCCGCCCATACAGTAGCCGGACACGCCCACATGAGAGCTCCCGCTCGTCCTTAAGTACTGCACTGCCCCACGGATATCCTGGCTCGCGGCATCGACGAAATTCAGCCCATTCATCAGATGCTCGGCCTCTTTGGCCTCCATGGTCACCTGCCCACGAAAGAGATCAGGCACCAAGACCCGGTAGCCCGCTGCCACGAAGCGTTCAGCAACACGCTTGATCTGTTCGTTGAGCCCCCACCACTCCTGGATCACCACGATCCCAGGCGCCTTAGCCGCTCCTACCAAATACCCCTCGCAGCTGCCACCATCCGGCCGTTTAAAACTGACCATTTCGCCCATATTGACCTCATCGATCTCTCATATTCGTAAAGAAATACCCCGCGATCGTGCAATCCGCGAGGCGCCTATGATAACCGCGCCGACCGGTCGCGACTAAGACATAAATCCCTCATTCGCCAACGATTGCTCCGCCGCCGCAAGCGTCTCGTCCCAAGCCGCTGGCCGCTCATCAAGCACCGCTACCAGCGGCACGGTGGGGCCTATGACATGAAGCGGTTCCATGGGATGGACTTGACCATGCTCGTCTATAACCGCTTCCGCTATCTGTTTCATGAGCACAACCCCTTCTCGCGAGAACGCACTGAAATTCTAGCAAAGACCAAGCGGCCAAGGAGGCGCACCCCTCCTTCCACGTGCCGCCCGCGGGTCTTGTGTGCGCTTGCTGCCCCGCGGCGGGGAAACGGCCAGGGCACCGCACCCCCCGTAGAGACAAGAGGTCGTGGCCGAGCCCCCTAGGGTTGCACGTTCCGCCCCGGGTCACGGATCAGGCCTTCATAGAGCGCACGGTAGCGCTCGGCGCTTGCCGCCCACGAGAAATCCTTGCGCATGCCGCTTACCATGATGCGCCGCCACCAAGCGGGAGTGCGATAGGCGCCGAGCGCCCGTTCGATCGACCCCCACAAGGCTGTACTCGTCGGTTCGTCGAACAAAAACCCGCTACCCTCGCAGTCTTCCGGGTCTACGCCATCGATCGTATCAGCGAGCCCCCCTGTGGCACGCGCTACGGGTGGCGTGCCGTAACGCTGACTGTACATTTGATTCAGGCCGCAGGGCTCGAAGCGCGACGGCATGAGAAAGATATCCGCGCCGGCCTCGATTTCGTGGGCGAGCGCCTCGTCGAATCCGATACGCACCGACACCGCCCCGCGATGACGATGGGCGAGCGCGCGAAGAACATCTTCGAGGCTTCGTTCACCAGTACCGAGGACCACGAGTTGACCACCAGCACGCACGAGACGATCTGTAACCTCCGCCATGAGATCGACCCCCTTCTGCCACGTCAGGCGTCCAACCATGGCAAAAAGCGGTCGCACCGGGTCGAGGGCAAGGTCGAAGCGACGCTGCAAGGCCTCCTTGTTCACGGCCTTTTCCGCAAGGTGGTCGCGATCATAGCGCGCGGGAATCAAGGGATCAGTGGCGGGGTCCCAGACTCTGTCGTCGATACCATTGACGATTCCGGTCAAATCGTCGCGCCGACGCGTAAGAAGACCATGCAGGCCGCAGCCCCAGGCCTCTCCCTGGATCTCCTGCGCATAGGTGGGACTAACGGTCGTAAGAATATCCGCATAATGGAGGCCCGCCTTCAGGAAAGAGAGGCGGCCATAGAATTCAGCGCCCTCCACAGCAAAGACCTCAGGCGGGAGCCGCAGAGCCTCCATGGTCTGCGCTGGAAACAGCCCCTGAAAAGCCAGATTGTGGATGGTCATAATTGAAGGGGCGGGCTTCGGCAGGCTCGTCTTCAGCCACAAAGGCCCAAGGCCCGCCTGCCAGTCGTGACCGTGAAAGATGTCCGGCCGCCACAAAAGCGGTGTCTCGTCGGAGGCCAGGATAGCCGCGGCACGCGCGAAGAGCCCGAAACGCTGAGCATTATCCGGCCAATCACTCCCATCGGCGTCCTGGTAGGGCCCGCCATCGCGCCCAAAGAGCCAGGGGGCATCGATCAGATAAGCGATGATGCCCGAAGGGAGGCGCGCCTTGCGTACGAGCGCGCCCACAACCGTCGCCACCGGCGGCGCTTCGCCCACCTCGGGACGCAGCGACCGGTAATAAGGCAGACAGACACGCACGTCGAGCCCCGCCGTTACCAGCGCCGGGGGCAAGGCTGCCACGACATCCGCAAGCCCGCCGGTCTTCACCCAGGGCGCGCATTCCGAGGCAACGAACAAGACGCGTAAAGACCGATCGTTCATGGTTCGCACGCTCGCTGCCTTTCGCCGACGGGCCGTCACGCCCAACCTTTAATGGGTCGGTCCGCCGATGGCGATGCGTTGACCTGCAGCAATGGACTTTAAATAACTCACAAGATCGACCATGGTCGAACTCCCATAGGCCGGTGCACGACCCACGATCCCGTCTCTCACGCAGTGCCGGATCTGAGCTTCCAGGGTCATGACGCGATGTGACTTCACGCTGTAGCGCGGGAACACGGCGGCGGCGTTACGCAGGCTCGCGATTCGGCGTCCGTCGGGGAGACGTCCGCGGACTAGGCCCCCCTGGATATGGCAGGCCGCGCACGTCATGAAGCGGGGTCCGCCATGCGGCGCCCCGTCCAGGGCCGCAAATGCGCTCGCGGCATCCGGAACGGGCTTTACGTGACTACCGAAGCTGTCGTCATTGAAGATGTGCGCGCCACGCGCCACGGCCTGCTGTAAGGCGGGCGGTAAAGGCGCGGCCCCCGCGACCCCGGCGATGACCAGAGCCGCAATTGCCAAAACGTTGCGTCCGCGGCGTGCCCTCCTTCGACCCCCCATAACCCGCCCCTCCCGTGTAAAGATCCGTGATCAAAGTACCCGCCAAAAAACCCGCCGCCCGTCTTGCTACGCGAGCTGCGATCGGGGCCTTCAAGATCGGGTCACTATACTATCGTTCGCGAAGCGGCAAAAGCGCCGCGGCCGCAAGCTTGCGGGCGAGCCGGGGGTGAAGCCGTGAGGTATTGGGAAGGGGTAAACCCCAGGACGGCCCCGCCAAGGCGGCCGTCCTGGAGATGGGGGCTTAGTTGCGGCGCCCCCCTTGAAGGGCACCCAGGATCTGGAGCAAGGCCATGAAGATATTCAGGACGTCGAGGTAGAGGCTCACGGCAATGATCACTGGGCGCGTCTCGCCACCGTTGATCATGCGGCTCGTGTCGAACAACACAAGCCCCGAGAATACGATCAAGGCCATGCCCGCCACCACAAGCTGCAGGCCCGCCAGATGGAAGAACATGTTGGCGAGCGAAGCCAGCACCACGATCACGAGCCCCGTCATCAAAAAGCCGCCCATGTAGCTGAAGTTGCGGCGTGACACCAGCGCGTAAATCGAGAGGCTCCCGAATATGACGGCCGTGCCGAGCAAGGCCTCGGCCACGATGTTCGGGCCCGCCGGCAGCCGCAGGTACATGGCGATCGCGGGGCCTAGTGAGTAGCCCATGAGCCCGGTGAACGCGAAGATCAGCGGGACGGCCATCGGGCTTCCGCGGCCCCCCGTCCATTCGACCGCGAACAGGCTCACGAAGGCCGCGATCATGACCATGATCGGATGCTGATAGGCGAACAGCGAATGCATGCCAAACGTCGCCGTGAACGTGCTGAACAGCAAGGTCGCGGCGAGCAACAAATAAGTCTTGTGGATGACCGTCGTGGCGGCGTAACCGCTCTGAGCGCCCGTGGGCGGGACATCCGCATACCAATTAGAACGAGCCATGCTGGCCCTCCTTACCGTGATGACGGTGCAAACCGATTATATCGACCTTCCGTACGATAGCACATTCCTGCAAACGGGTTCAGACGGACTCCTCCAGCGCGTGGAGGATCACGGCGACCAGGATGCCGACGAGTCCAACCCAAAAGAACACCCATACCAACGCCAGCAGGATATGCATGACGAACAACACAGCCCAGATCACGAGCAGGCTCAAGCCCACGCCCATGAGAGTCCGCTTGATATCCTTCACTATCGCACCCCCTTCCTCTCCACTTGGACCCTTATATGGGGTCGCATGGCGCCCAGGTCAAGGCCGCGCGCAAAGGGGCCCGCAGTGGTGCATTTTTTTGGCCATCACACAAGCTTGGTGCAGAGCGGATCCCCAGGATGCCCCATTTCTGCGCCTAGGGCGCCTGGCACGATGGTTGCTCATGGATCGAGAGGACGCGATCGCCGTTCCAGCGACCGCGCTTATCGGACCTCGCGAGGTGTAGGGCATGAACAATGCGGTTTCAGTGAAGCCCCGGCTGGTGGTGATCGGCAATGGCATGGCCGGCATGCGTACCATCGAGGAGCTCCTAAAGATGGCCCCCGACCATTACGACATCACCGTGTTCGGGGACGAGCCCCACCCCAACTACAATCGCA
Organism: Acidiferrobacter sp.; assembly: GCF_054609335.1. Classification (NCBI taxonomy): domain Bacteria; kingdom Pseudomonadati; phylum Pseudomonadota; class Gammaproteobacteria; order Acidiferrobacterales; family Acidiferrobacteraceae; genus Acidiferrobacter; species Acidiferrobacter sp. Next base: position 70,310 of record NZ_JBTRWP010000003.1, read on the forward strand.
TCCTGCTGTCCCCGGTGCTCGCCGGCGAGATGGCCTTCGAGGACACCATCCTGAATGGCCGGGCATGGTATGAGCAACACGGCATCTCCTTGCATACGACCGCCCCTGTCACGACCATCGACCGGGTCCGCCGTCAGGTGATCGCGGCGAACGGCACCGTCGCCCCCTATGACCGGCTGCTCCTCGCCATGGGCTCGCACCCCTTCGTCCCCGACATCGAAGGGGCGCGACTACCCGGCGTCATGAGCTACCGCACGATCGAGGACGTCAACGCCATGCGGGCCCTGCCAGCGGGCGCGAAAGCGATCATCATAGGCGGCGGCCTCTTGGGCCTCGAGGCGGCCTACGGCCTCCTCTCCCAGGGGGTGCAGGTGACCGTCGTCCATCGCCATCCCTGGCTGCTCGAGCGCCAGATGGACCGGGTCGGGGGCGACCTCCTGCAGCGGAGCCTCATCGAGCGCGGATTGTGCTTTTGTCTATCGTCGGAGACTGAGGCGATACTCGGCGGCGAGCGCGTCGAGGCCATACGCCTAAAAGACGGGCGCCTCCTCGAAGCCGATCTTGTGGTCTTCGCGGTCGGCATCAGGCCGCGCAAGACCCTTGCCCGCGAGGCCGGACTCCATTGCGATCGCGGCATCATCGTCGACGACACGCTCCAGACCTTTGACCCGCGCATCTACGCCGTGGGGGAATGCGTCCAGCATCGCGGCGCGACCTATGGGCTCGTGGCGCCACTCTTTGAGCAAGCCAAAGTGGCGGCCAATCACCTCGCATGCTACGGAAGGCTGCGCTACACGGGCTCGATCACGAGCACCAAACTCAAGGTCACGGGGATAGACCTGTTCTCGGCGGGGGATTTCGCGGGCGGCACGGGCTGCGAAGAGGTCTCCCTCCTCGACCCCGCAGCCGGCGTCTATAAGAAGGCGGTAATCCGCGACCACAAACTCGCGGGCATGCTTCTGTACGGCGACACTTCGCTCGGTCCCTGGCTCTTTCAGCTGCTGCGCAATGGCAACGACATCACCGACCTGCGCGACCACCTTCTATTCGGTGAACCCGCCGGCGATGCGCGTCACGGCGGCGAACGCGCCATCGCGCAAATGCCGGACACAGCGGAAGTGTGCGGCTGTAACGGCGTAAGCAAAGGGACGATCGTGCACGCGATCCGGGCCCAGGGACTCTTTACCGTAGACGACGTCCGTCGCTGCACCAAGGCGAGCAGCTCCTGCGGCTCGTGTAGCGGGCTCGTAGAGCAGATCCTCTCCAGCGTCCTCGGGGGGCTTTATGAAACGCCGCCCCAAAAACGGGCCCTGTGCGCCTGCACCGATCTCACCCACGACGAGGTTCGCGACGCCATCGTCACACGCAAGCTCTTGTCTGCGCGCGAGGCCTTCCGGGTCCTTGAGTGGAAGGCCCAGGGCGGATGCCCCACTTGCCGGCCAGCCGTGAACTACTACGTGCGCACCGCCTGGCCCATCGAGGCCTCGGACGATCCGCAGGCGCGCTTCGTCAATGAACGGGTGCATGCCAACATCCAGAAGGATGGCACCTACTCGGTCATACCGCGCATGTACGGCGGCGTGACCACGCCCGCCGAGCTCAAGCGCATCGCGGAAGTGGCCGAACGCTACGACGTACCCATGGTCAAGCTCACGGGCGGACAGCGTATCGACCTGCTCGGCGTAAAAAAAAGCGACCTCCCGGCGATTTGGGCCGACCTCGGGATGCCGTCCGGGCACGCCTACGGCAAGGCCTTGCGGACCTGTAAGTCGTGCGTGGGCACCGAATTCTGCCGCTTCGGGACGCAAGACAGCACACATCTGGCCATCACTCTCGAAAAGCGTCTGGAGCGCATGTGGTCGCCGCACAAGGTTAAACTCGCGGCCTCCGGCTGCCCGCGCAATTGCGCTGAAAGCACGATCAAGGACTTCGGCGTCATAGGCGTGGACTCCGGCTGGGAGATCTATGTCGGCGGCAATGGGGGGATGAAGCTGCGCGGCGGCGACCTGCTGGCCAAAGTCAAGACCGAAGACGAGGTCGTCGAGATCGCCGAAGCATTCATGCAACTCTATCGGAAAGAGGCCTACTATCTCGAGCGCACCGCGCCATGGATCGAGCGGGTCGGCCTAGACCATGTGAAGGACCAGATCCTTGCCAAACCCGAGACCCGCAAGCAACTCGCCGAGGAACTGAGGACCGCGATCGGCCAGGAGCGCGACCCGTGGGCCGCGGCCCTGGCAGGCGCCATCACCATCCATGCCGAGCCCCTGCGTGCGACGGAGGCCCTCCCATGAGTGCGGCGGCGGACGACATGACCTGGCGGGACGTCGCGGGGCTCGCCGATATACCGCCCCTCGGGGGCCGGGTCCTCGTGACCCCAACAGGCGAGATCGCCCTTCTGCGCAACGAGGACGGAGAGGTATTCGCTCTCGACAACCACTGCCCCCACAAAGGGGGTCCACTGGCCGAGGGCACGGTGACCGGATACACCGTTCATTGCCCTTTGCACGGCTGGCGCATCGATCTCTCCTCTGGGCAGGCGCGCGACCCCGACTGCGGCTCGGTCCGAACCTGGGATGTGCGCATCGAAGGGAACCGCATACTCCTGCGCTTGCCGCGATGAGCCTCGACCGATCCCTGGAGATGACGACGATGATCCCGGCCCAAGACATACCGGGGATATTGAGTGTAGTGGCACGCGGCGCGGACGGCTCCTCCGACTTGAGTCGCGAGGCCGCCCACGCCCTGTTCGCCGAGTGGTTGAGCGGCCAGCTGCCCTCGGTCGCCCAAGGCGCGCTCTGGGTCGCCTTTCGGTTAAAGGGCGAGACCCTAGCCGAGTTGCTCGGTTTCGTGGCCGCCACCGAAGAGTGCCTGGCGACCATCACGGCCCCGACGGGTCCCAAGCCCGTCGTCCTCCCCTCCTACAATGGGGCGCGGCGACACGCAAACCTCCTACCCTTGCTGGCCCTGCTGCTCGCCCGCGAAGGCGTGCCCGTGCTCATCCACGGTTCCTACGGCGGCCCCGCCGAGGAAACGACGCTCACCTTGCCGCAACATGATCCGAGCGCACGTACGACGACCGGCGAGATCCTCGCCCACCTGGGGTTTCCTCCGGTGCCCACGCGCTACGCCCTGCACAATCAACTCCAGCGTCACCATCTGGCGTACGTGCCTCTGGACATACTCCATCCAAAGCTCGCCTCCATACTATCGCTGCGCCGTGCGCTCGGCGTACGCTCGAGCGCGCACACGGTGATCAAGCTTTTCAATCCGTTCAAAACCCCCGTCGTGCAGTGCGCGGCCGTGACCCATCCGCCCTATCTCGAGCGCATGCGCGCATTCTTCGTCGCCGCCGGATCCACGGCCCTCGTGCTACGCGGAACCGAAGGGGAACCCGTGGCCCACGCCCGGCGCCGTCCGGCTCTGATTGGTATCGACGCCGGCTCTGAACGCGAGTGGTTCAGTGAGGATCGCGCGCCTTTGACCCACATCACCGAATTGCCGACCGACCGAGGCGCAGCCGCAACCTGTCTCTTCATCGAAGAGACGCTGGCCGGCCACCGGGCCATCCCCGACCCTATTCGTGACCAAGCGGCCTGCCTGCTCGTCATGAGCGGGGCTGCGCCCAACTTGGCACAAGCGTGGGCCACGCTCGATTCATCGCCGAGACATGCCGGGCGGCGATCGTGACGACTCCCGGTCCCACGATCGGCAGCCCTTGCGATCCCATGGCAGCGCGTAATACCCGGATCGCCGCGCACCCCGCGGCACGCCGCGCACCCAGCAAACACGCCGAATACATAATGGGTTTGTCGCTTATAGAAAGATGCGATGGCGATGGCCGCCGGCCCGACTACCCTCCATAAAGACCCTGCAGACCCGTGCCACCACGCGCACCCACCGTTCGGACACGCGCGACCCCCCCTCGACCCTGACCCCACGGAATGAAAGGGCATTTTCCGCGCTCGGGTGGCATTCTTGCCTCTGTGGGATACTAGCGCGACCGCCGCCTACGGCCGCGCCCGTACATCGCCCCTCGTAACCCGCTCATACCCCCCGTGCACCATGAGCGAAGGCCGAGCGTCTATGATCGTCCCTGCGAGACCGGACCGGTCCGCCTTCCGCGATCAGCGTCGCCAAGTTCTGTCCGACGTCGGTCGGGGGCTATCGAGGAGAGTCCATGGCCGCATACAAGAACCCGATATCGCCGCCTCTTCCGGAACAGCTTTTCCACGAGCTTGCAAACACGCTGGAATTCGACCGCTTCTTCTGCAATGCGGCGCGCGCCGCGGGGCTTGCGGTCAATGCAGATTACGCCGGTCTCATCCGGCGCTCCGGGAACCCGTCGCGTTATGAGTTCTTTTTCGCCCTAGACTCCGCAGGGAAACAGCCCCCCACGCCGGAGATCCTGATTGCAAACACCGACACCGTGGGGCGGGTCCTCAATCTGGGCCAAACCCTATACGCAACCAAAAGCGCCTTTGTCACCCCCGCACCGGACATAGACCTGGCCTCGCACCTCGTCGTGCCCATGCGTGTGGCGGGGCGCGTTGAAGGGGCGCTGGTGCTCGCTTGGCGGCATCGGCCACGGCGGCCGCCGACACGACGCAGACTGCGCCTCGTAGAGGCCTTGGTGGCCTTCATGGGTAATGCCAGCTACCGCTCGGCCGTCGAAGCCGCGCTTACCCGCGATGCAAGGTGCGATCCGCTCACGGGACTACCCAACCGCAGCGTCCTCATGGATCGCCTCGCCCATGGTTGTCGCAGGGCCGGGCGGAACGACCACTTACTTGTCATCGCGCTCCTCGATGTGGACAGCTTCAAGAGCATCAACGACGAGCTCGGGCATGAAGCGGGCGACCATCTGCTCGCGACCCTGGCCGGGCGGCTGGCGAATTCCGTTCGCCTGGCCGATACCGTCAGCCGATACGGCGGCGACGAGTTCGTGATCCTCATGGAAGACATAACGCATCTCGAGCAAATCGAGGGCATGCTCGACCGCATGCTGTTTGCCATCCGCCAGCCGATCCCGTTTGAAGGACGCTTCCTCAGTGTCACCATAAGCGTGGGCCTCACGATCTACCCTTTCGACGATCAGCCGCCCGACGTCTTGCTGCAGCACGCGGATCAGGCCATGTACGAGGCCAAGCGCGCCGGGGGCGACCGCTACCGCTGCTTCGAGCGCGCTAATACCGCGCTCCTCGCGCAGCGTTCGCAGCTGCGCCGCGATATCGAGACGGCCATATCGCATAATCTCTGGGAACCTCGCTACCAACCCATTCTCGATCGCGCGGGTCGCCCCGCCGGGATCGAGGTCCGCCTCCGCTGGCAGAGATCCGACGGCACCACTGTATGCGAAGAGACGGCGTCTGAACTTGTCGAAGCGTCCACGCGAACCGGCCTTCTCGAATGCCTGCTCGCGGCGACCCGACGTGACTGCCTAAGCTACGGCCGCCCGCCTGCGCCCCTGCACATCAATATCCACGCCGCCGAACTGTATGATCGACGGCTGCCCGCCCGGCTCTCGGATTGGCGCGACGAGATCTACGGGGCCGAGAGCGGCACCATCGTCGTAGAAGTTCCGGATGACGTGCTCGCGTCCCATCCCCAGGCCGGCGCGCGGCTTGCCTTGGCCCTGGAGGAGCGCGGTCTGCGTCTCATCGTCGATCAGTACCAGGCGCACAAGCGCGCGGATCTGGCCCATATCGCCGCCACGCCTCTCTATGGCGTCAAGTGCGATCCCGTCGCCGACGCGCGCGGCTCACGCCTCCTGCGGGCCCTCAGCGCGGGCATGAACGCTCTGGGGCTCGCGGTGTACGTCGACGGCATCGATACTCACCCCGCCCGCACGGTGGTCGACGCCATCGGCTGGGACTACGGTCAGGGTCTCGCCTTCGCGCCCGAACTCGACGCCCCGGCGCTCGCGCTCTGGCTCAAGAACGGCCTCCCTGCCCTATGACGTCGCGGATGATAGTCGTCCGATACCGGATAGGCAGGGAGTAGTGTCCCTCGCCCTCAATCAGGTGCGGACGGGCCCTTGGGAGCAGCGCGGCGATCTCGAGCGCCATACGCGCCGGCACGATGCGGTCGGCTGCACCCTGCCAAAGCGCACACTCCGATGAGATCTCGGCCAGAGAGAAGTCCCAAGGTCGCACGTACAACAGGAGATCCTGCACCGCCGCTTGCGCGCCGCGGCGCATGCCTTCGTACTGCGCGGCCACTAGGACATCGAGCACGGCGGGATCGGCCAGCACCTCGCGATCCGCGGCCGAGGCAAGACGGGCGCCCAACCTCAAACGACCCCGCAAACGCAGGAAGCGCGTCACGGGCCACGCCACAAGAGGGGCCAAGACCGGTCCAAGATCGGCGAGATGCAAGGCCCCGCGCACGAGCGGAAACAGGTCGTCGCGGCACGCCCTGAGCGCCTCCGGTGGTCCAAGGGCGCCCACCAAGGCGCCGCGCGTGACCCGCTGCGGCATGTGCGCAAGCAAGGACAGAGCGTAAGGTCCGCCACCCGACACCCCAACGACCGCGACGGAACCGAGTCCGAGCGTATCGAGCAGCACCGCGACATCATCAGCAAAACTTCTCAAGGTGCGCCCCTTGAGGGGACTCGACCGTCCGTAGCCCGGCCGGTCCGGGGCGATGATGCGCGCACCCTCGGCGGCCAACACGGGGGCAAGCAGGCCCGCCTCGAGCGAGCAACTCGGGAAGCCATGACAATAGAGGATCGGTATCCCAGAAGGTGGGCCGTAATCCGCATAAGCGAACAGGCGCCCGTCCGGCAGCGTCACGGACCCAAAGGAGGCGCCCGCCGGGATGACAATCCCATACCTCCGAAGCGCTCGCGCGCCACCCCCGACGCCTCCTGTATCGGCTGTGATCCGGGCATCTTTGCGACTCCAGTCAATAGACATGAGACATCCTCAATAGAGCGACCCAACGACAGAGCCCCCGATGGCGAGCGCCCCGACGGGCCGCGGCCGCCAAGCCTCCCGACGGCGCTCATACCATTATGGCGCAGGCCCAGCCATCCCCGGAATCGGACGTGCCTTACACCTCGATTGCAGGCGCCCTTCCCACCGACCGAGCGCGCAGGTGCCCTGAAGGCCCGACACCCCGGTCCACGGCGGTGAGTAATCGCTTCGCCATCGGGAGCTGCGAGACGTAATCATTGATCCTGCCCGGGTTCCCCTGGCTGCGCGTTTCGCGCTATCCTCCGACGTATACTCGCTCCAAAGAGGTTCGGCTTCCCGTCATGCCTTTGGCAACACCTTAACCGCTCGTGCGCAAACTCTCGTTTCTGACCGCCATCGCGCTCACCGGCGCGCTCGCGCTTTTGAGTTCGACTATGGCCAAGACCCCGGCCTTACCACTCTTTGCGCGATCGCTCGGGGCGTCCCCGCAGCTCATAGGTTGGGCGGTCATGGCCTCGACCGTACCCGGCATCCTCATAAGCCTGCCGGCGGGCCTCTTGCGCGACCGCTTGGGCGCCCGGCCGCTTCTGGTCGCGGCACTCTTCGTGTTCGCCACCGCCCCGTTCCTGTATCTGCTTGTGCAAACCATAGGGGAACTCGCCATCGTGCGCTTCTACCACGGCTTTGCCACAGCGATCTTCGGCACGGTTGTCGGCGCTGAGATCGCCGCCCGCTATCCGCAGAATCGCGGCCACGCGCTCGGCGTTTACAGTTCGGTAAGCACGGTGGGACGTTCCATCGCGCCCTTCCTGGGCGGCGTCTTGATCTCCGAGGCAAACTTTCCGGGCGTCTTCCTGGGGTGCGCGGTGGCCGGGGTACTGGCATTGAGCTTTGGGCTGCGCGCGAGCGCCTTCCACGCGCCGACGACAGCACGCGAGCGCCCCGCCTCCGGGACGAGCCCCACGCTGGCCGTGCTCCGCGATCGCGTCGTGATGGTCACAAGCCTCGTGGAGGCCCTGCAATACTTGGTGTTCGGGTCGGTCGAGGCCTTTCTGGCCGTCTACGCCGCCCACCACCACCTGCCCCCTTGGACCATAGGCCTGCTTCTTGGGATCCAACTGGGTATCGTCGTACTCTTCAAACCACGGCTGGGCGCCTTATCCGATCGGTTTGGACGTCGTCCGGTCATCCTCGTGGGCCTCTTGATTGGGACGCTGGCCGTCGCAGCCCTGCCGTTTACCGCCCGCGTCTGGGCGCTCTTGCTGATCAACGCGCTCTTCGGGTTCGGATTCGCGGCGACCACCGCGGCGACCGGGGCACTGGTGGCCGACCGCGCGCGCTCGGGGGGCTTTGGGGCCAACATGGGCGTGCTGCGCTCGATCATGGATATCGGGCAGGCGACCGGGCCCGTCATGACCGGCGCGCTCATAGGCGCAGGCGGCTACCGCTTGGCCTTCCTCACGCTCGCGGCACTCCTTGTAATCGGCGCCTGCGCCTTCGCGCTCTCAGGATACGGCCGAGCGGCCGCAGCAAAGCCCTGACGGAGGGCGCAGGCCCTTAGCCGAGTAACTTCCAGAGGCTGCGGCCACCACTTTTTTTGTCGAGCATTTCGAGGTAGGCCTCATGGGCGGCTAGTTCCTCCGGCGATGGCTTGATCACAAGCGCTTCACCCCCCTCGAAGCTAAAACCCTCACCCGCTACCGACTCGACCTTGGCAGTCTCCTCGAGAAACAAAGGCGTCTGCCCACCGGTCATGGCCAGATAGACATCAGCCAGGATCTCAGCATCCAAGAGCGCGCCGTGGACCACGCGCTGACTATTGTCGATGCTGTAGCGACGACAGAGGGCGTCGAGGTTGTTTTTCTGGCCCGGATGGAGGGTGCGCGCGAGCTTCAGGGTGTCCTGGATCGTACAGCACTGCCCGATCTGGGTAACCGGTAGCGCGCAGCCCTGCGCCGCGGCGCGGGCGAACTCGGCGTTCAGGAAGCCGACATCGAACGGGGCGTTATGGATCAGGAGTTCAGCGCCCTCGACGAAGGCGATGAATTCTGCGGCGACATCCACAAAGCGCGGCTTGTCGGCCAACATCGCATTAGTGATGCCGTGGATCTCGATCGCCGCCGCGTCGATCTCCCGATCAGGATTCAGGTACTGGTGGAACCGCCGCCCCGTGACCCGCCGATCGATGAGCTCGATAGCGCCCACCTCAATGATGCGGTGCCCCTCCGCGGGCTCGAGGCCCGTGGTTTCGGTATCCAGAACGATTTGCCGTATCATGATACTCCCTTACGCCTTATACCCTGGAGCCGGTCTATAGCCTCATTGGCAAGACGGTCCGCGTGCTCGTTCCCGGCATCGCCGGAGTGGCCCTTTACCCATCGCCAATGCACGTTATGGCGACTCGCCGCCGCCTCTAACTCTCGCCACAAATCCGCATTGGCAACCGGCTGCCGTGATGCCGTGAGCCAGCCCCGTCGCTTCCATTGCGCAAGCCATTCGGTGACGCCGCGCCGCACATATTGCGAATCTGTAACGAGCTCGACATCACAAGCGCGACTCAAGGCCTTCAAAGCCGAGATCGCCGCCATGAGCTCCATGCGATTATTGGTCGTCATGGCCTCAGCGCCGCTTAGCACACGTTCATGGGCGCCCGCTCGCAGAACCGCGCCCCAGCCCCCGGGCCCGGGATTACCGCGGCACGCCCCGTCTGTATAGATCAACACCTTAGCCATAACGTGCCCCCGCCGGCTGCGACAAGGCGCGCACGCGCGCCTGTCTGCGGGTGACAAGGATGGGCGTCATACCAACGACGCGCTTGCGTGCCACAAGCACATACACAGCACCCCCCAGGGGCCACCAGCGGTCGCCCATAGGCTCCATAAAGGATAGACGATCCATCCAGCGCTGACCCCGGAATGGAGGCCGATAAAAGAGCATACTGCCCTGCGTCAGCTCAAAGTCGAGCAGAGACAACCAATCGCGTAACCGCCGCACACCTATCCAATCGCCGCACCATGGGGCGCGAGCGGAAGCGCGACGCAGCAGACAGGGCACGCGCCAGAGGCTCATGGCATTGAAACCCAGAATCACGACGTGCCCCTCCGGCACGAGGATGCGGTACGCCTCGCGCAACAGTTGATGGGGCATGGCCGATACATCCAGCGTATGCGGCAACAGCACGACCTGCACTGACTTGCTGTCAAACGGCAAGGCCTCCGCGCGCCCCGCCACCCATTGGGGTCCACTCATGGCGGGCTTGGGATCGACCACGAGATGCACGGCCGTGGGGCTCGATTCAAGCAGGTTGCGGCGCCCGAGCCACCCACACTGGACCCCGAAGGTGCCGGGCAACATCGGCAGGATCTCGCGTAGCCGATGCGCCTCCAGGGCCTGTAGTGACTCGCCGAGTGGCCCCGAGAACCACTCGCGCAGTCGCGCGACGCGCGCCTCCATGCCCTCGTCCGTTGACTCCCCCACGGCTAACCCCCACACTGCGTCGCATGGACGACGTCATAGCAGTCCAAGCCTTTCGCGACAACTATATATGGCTTGCCCCTGGATCGGAACCCGGTATCGTCGCGGTCGTGGATCCCGGGGACGCCGATCCCGTCATCGCGACCCTTACGGCACGAGGGCTTGCGCCCGCCTTTGTGCTCTGCACACACCACCACGGCGACCATGTGGGCGGCGTCGAAGCCCTGGCGCGGCGCTACCGAATCCCCGTGTACGGGCCGGCCGCCGAATCGATCCCCGGCGTCACCCATCCCGTCGTGGAAGGCGACATCGTCGGATCCGACCTAGGTGGCCGATACCAGGTGCTGGCGGTGCCCGGACACACGCGGGGGCATGTGGCCTATGTGGGGGCCGGTCGTGTCTTTTGCGGCGACACGCTCTTTTCCGCGGGCTGCGGCCGCCTCTTCGAAGGCACGGCCTTTCAGTTGCACACCTCACTCATGAAGCTCGCGGCACTCCCCCCCGAAACCCTGGTCTACTGCGGCCATGAATACACCCTGGCGAATCTTGCCTTCGCCCGCACCGTGGAACCGGACAATGCCGACATCCTGACCTTCGAGCGACGCTGTCGCCGCAGGCTAGCCGCGGGCCAGCCGACTATCCCCACCAGAATCGCCGACGAACGGGCCATCAATCCCTTCCTGCGGACCGCGATGCCGGCGGTTCGCCAGGCCGCCACGCGCCAAAGTCACCAAAAGTCCGATACGGACGCGTCCGTATTCGCTACACTACGCCGCTGGAAGGATGATTTTAAAGGATAAGCATCGTTGACGCAGAGCCTGGCACCTCCTATAGTTCGGGCTTATGGTCACGGCGTTCTTACATGGCAATCGCGGCAAATAAAGCGTTTCGATATGCAGGGCTCGGCATTCTGCTCACGAGCTTGGTAGGATGCGCCACGGCTCCCATGGCGCGATTCGCGTCGAGCAGCCCCGCACCCTCCCCCCTATCAAACACCGCCCAAACGCAGCCCGCGGCGCCCGCCGCGCCAGTCCCGACGGTCGTGAAAGTGGGGGAATGCCCGGTCCCGGCCATAAAGAATGCGCCCATGGCGCACGCCGTGGAAACGAGTGACGAGAAATACTCAAACCTTTGGAACCGCATCCGCGCCGGCCTGCGCTTGCCGCGTATGGAAGGGCCTCGCGTGGCGCGGTACGAACAGTGGTTCGCGAACAATCCGCAGTATGTCAACCGCATGCTGCAGCGCGCCAACCTTTATCTCTACCAGATCGTCGAGGATGTCAGCAAACGCAATATGCCGATGGAGATCGCGCTGCTGCCAGCGATCGAGAGCGGCTACTCCCCGAACGCCTACTCGCGATCCGCGGCGATCGGGCTTTGGCAGTTCGAGCCCTCGACGGGCCGACTCTGGGGCCTCAAGAACAACTGGTGGTACAACGGCGAACGCGACATCATTGCCTCAACGAATGCCGCGCTCGACTTCCTTCAATCGCTCCACCATCAATTCCATAGCTGGAACTTGGCGCTTGCAGCCTACAATTCGGGCCAGGGCACAGTCGCCAATGCCATTGCCCACAACAAGGCCTTGGGGCTCGGCACCCGCTACCGCGATCTGAGACTACCGCTTCAGACCGAACACTACGTGCCCAAGCTCATGGCGTTCGTGAACATCGTGCGCGATCCCGCGAAATACGGCCTGACGCTACATGCCATCCCCGACAGCCCCTATTTCGTGCGCGTGAATACGGGTTCCCAGGTCGATTTGAGCGTAATCGCGCGACTGGCCAACATGTCCTTGAAACAGCTCTACGCCATCAACCCGGGCTTTACGCAGTGGGCAACCGCGCCGAATGGCCCGCACACCATCCTCGTGCCGGTAGCCACCAAGGCCGCCCTCATTGAAGGCTTGAGTCAACTGCCGCCGCAGGATCGTATGCAGTGGGCCCGACACCGGGTCGTGCCGGGCGATTCCTTGTATCAAATCGCCCGCGAGTACGGCGTGAGCATCGCGTCGATACGCTCCACCAACCACCTCTACGGCAACCTCCTGCATGTAGGCCAAAGCCTCCTCATCCCCATGGCCGGGCGCCGGCTGGTCGTGTCGCGGCTTCATGATCACCACCCGCGCCCCGAGGTGACGTTGGCACGCCGTGGCGTACGACGCGTCAAGATCATCCATCGCGTGCGTCCCGGCGACACCCTCTGGAGCATCGCGGCACGCTATCGCGTCTATGTCGGACAGCTCGAGCGCTGGAACGTCCTCAACGCGCACGACGTCCTGCGACTCGGCCAACACATCCTCATATGGGCATCTCCCGCCATGGTGCCGCAAGCGGTGGCCAAGGCGCGCATCACGGAATAACGCCAAACCAGCTCAGGCCCGGCTGGCGACCGCAGTCGGCCTGACGTGCCGCGCCTGAGGATGGCGTGGCTTCTGTCGGGCAAGGAATAGCGTTAGACTGCGGTCCGTCATCGGCACCCCTCCGACATCATGCGAGTCCATCAGCATCACGAGGGGGCCACGACCGCCGTTACGGGGTCCGGTCTTGCGAGAGCGGGCCGTCACGAGCCTTACGGCCATCAAGCCCCGAGTGCGATCGGGGTCAGTCCACACAGCAATGGAGAGAGTCTCATGGGATTTCTGGCGGGTAAGCGCGCCCTTGTCGTCGGAGCACTGAACGAACGGTCAATCGCCTGGGGAATCGCCCAGGCCATGCACGCCCAGGGCGCGGAGATCGCCTACACCTACCAAAACGACAAGGTCCAAAGTCGCGTCGAGGGACTGGCTGCCCTTACCGGAAGCCACATCGTGCTGCCTTGCGACGTGAGCCGTGACCAAGATATTGCGACTCTGTTCGAGGAGTTGCGCAAGGCGTGGCCGGACGGATTCGATAGCCTCATCCATTCCGTGGCCTACGCCCCACGCGAACAGCTCGAGGGAGACTATCTGGACGCCGTAACGCGCGAGGGCTTCCTCGAGGCCCACAACATCAGCTCCTACAGCTTTGCTGCGCTCGCCAAAGGTGCCCGCGACGCAATCGTCCCGCGCAAGGGCTCGCTACTTACCCTTTCCTACCTAGGCGCCGTGCGTGTCGTGCCGCACTACAATGTAATGGGGCTCGCTAAGGCAAGCCTCGAGGCCAATGTCCGTTATCTTGCGCAAAGCCTGGGACCGCATGGGGTCCGCGTCAATGGCATCTCGGCGGGACCCATAAAGACCTTGGCGGCAGCGGGGATCAGCGATTTTCGCAAGATGCTCGACTACTACGAGCGCAATGCGCCGTTGCGGCGCGGTGTCACCATAGAAGAGGTCGGCCACGCCGCCGCCTTCCTGTCGTCGGACTTAGCCTCCGGCATCACAGGCGAGATCCTCTACGTTGACTCCGGCTACCACATGATAGGCATGGGTGAAGGGGAAGGCTGAGCGGCCTTAGCGTCCAGTGGGCGGGGGCATTAAGGCCACCCGCCCCCGGGCCCACCACATCTACGCCCTCAGAGCGCCCGAGCGCTAATATGAATGTCAGCGCGTTCACGTAGGCTCTTCATATAGGCGAGGTAGGCGCCGACACCGCTATCGCTTATCAACGACCGTGCAAGCTTGATCTCGCGCGCACTGCCGTTCTGCACAGTCCCGGGGATCACCTGGCGCAGCACGAACACAGCATGGCGGCCGTCACCCAGGCGCGCACTGCCCGCCACCGGGTGACCGCCGGCCGCTGGCGCAGACGTACGGAACACAGCCGTGACCAGGGGCTCGGGCAGACCCGGCGCCACCGCCTCGACAGGTGCCGGCACCTCGAGCACGAGATGCATCTGGCGCGCGAGCACGGGTAGCGACGCCCCCTTGCGCAGCTCCTTGAGGAGCAAAGCCTCCTCGCCCTTCATGTGGTCGCGGGCGATGGCTGCGCGGATATCCCGGATAACCGTAGGTCGCGCCAGCGCCAAGGGCTCCACACGTGCCACCTTGCGCCCGATGACGTGCGCCACGAGCAGCGCGTCGGTCCCGAGCGTGATCGCGTGAGTGTTGCGCCGACCGGCCAAGACCTTGGGCGCGAACACCGCCTTCGCGACCTGCGGCAGGGCGCCGATACCAACACCCCCGGCACGCGTAAACCAGCCGCTCTTGTGCAGCGTGAGGCCCAGTTTGGAAGCCGCCGGCGCGAGGCTATGCGGATGTTCATAGGCCACACTGCGCAGCCGCTCGGAGAGATGGTAGAGGCGTCGGCGCGCGCGTTTACGCAGTACCATGCGCTCAAGCGCGGGCTGCGCGGTCGCAAATGGCGTAACTGAAGCCGGCCGCACGGCGGTTACCTCCAAAAGGTGTACCCCGGAATGCCCGACGATGGGCGCGCTCACGGTGCGCAGCGGTAATGCAAATGCCGCCTGGCCTACGGGTTTCGATAGATCCGCCTCGGTGACAAAACCCAAGCTTCCCCCGTTGACGGCCGATGCGGCGTCTTGGGAGTAGCGTTTGGCGAGCGCCGTAAACGACGCGCCGTGCGCGATCTGGGCCCGCAAAGCGATCAGTTTCGCTTTGGCCTGTGCCACGTCCAGCGTGCTCGGGTGCGGCGGCAGCGCAATCATGATATGCCGGAGCAGACGTTGTTGTGGCTGCGTGAATTGCGCGATATGGCTCTGATAGGCCTTTTGCATGGCCGCCATGCCAACCTTGTGCGACATCTTGCGCATGACTGCTTGGGGGGAGAGCACGACATAGGCGACCCGGACCTGTTCTGGGAGACGGAAGGCCTTGGGGTGCTGCGCGTAATACTGGGAGATCTGGGCGTCGCTTACGGGGGGCTTGGGACCCGCGGACCGCGGTGACAGGGTGACGTAGGCGAAGGCACGCTTTTGCCCGAACAAGGCGGCCGCGCGCGCGATCTGCTGCTGCGGCACGAAGGCGCTCGCGAGCAGTCCTGCCTTCATTTGATTCAGGAGCATAAGGTCGCGCACGCGCCGTTCGAAGCCCGCCACGGTGAAGCCTTGACCGGCGAGCAGTTCGCGGTAGCGCGAGGGGCTGAAATGACCCTTCACGCGAAACGCCGGGACATGGCGAATTTCGTAGCCGAGTTGGTCCTCATTCACGACGTAACCCGCCTTGACGGCGGCGTGCACCAATAGCGTCTTGTCGATGAGCCCCTTCAGGACGGCCTTTTTGAATTTGCGGCCGCTCAGAACCGCAGGATTCAGATTCTTGCCGAAGGCGTGTTGGAGCGCGGCGCGCTGCTGCGCGAGCGCCCGCTGGAATTGCGCCTGGGTGATGCGCAGACCGTGCCCGCGCGCCACATAGACCTGCGATCCCCCGCCGAAGTAGGAGCTGATGCCCCAGAGCGCGAAGGGAACCACCAGAACGACGAGCAAAGCGCCGCCGATCAAACCTTGGGTCTTTTCTCTAAGAGCATTTAACATGATTTTAAGACAGGCCTCGTGTGATAAGACCCGTCGTCGGAAAGATGGCGGAGTGGACGGGACTCGAACCCGCGACCCCCGGCGTGACAGGCCGGTATTCTAACCAACTGAACTACCACTCCATGATCGATATGGTGGGTGCTGAGGGATTCGAACCCCCGACATTCGCCTTGTAAGGGCGACGCTCTACCAACTGAGCTAAGCACCCGGGCGGCGACTCCCACCAAGGGTCGCTAATTTACGGCATCCTTGAGACCTTTGCCAGCCTTGAAACGCGGATTACGCGAGGCGGCGATGTTTATGGTCTCACCGGTCCGCGGATTGCGACCACTGCGGGCCGCACGCTCTCCGACGGAGAAGGTGCCAAAGCCCACCAAATTGATGGTCTCGCCGTTGCGCAGACCCTGCGTAACAGCCTCAAACACGGCATCTACCGCGCGGGCGGCCGAGGCCTTGTTGAGGTCGGCCCGTTCCGCCACTTTCTCGATCAGTTCGGATTTATTCACCTGATGCTCCCTTCCTGCTAGTGGTCCCAAAATGCCGGTCTTTAGGCGCCGGCCTTATGATCAGACTGGTCTTATACAAGCCGCCCCATCCCGCTGTCAAGGAAAGCCGGGGGGAGGTGCGTTTCCCTGCTTCACGCGCCGAAATGGTACACGATTGTCGCGACCGCTGCGCGCTCAATGGCTCAGTGTGTACGAATCGCCTTGGGCTCGGGCTCCGCCTCGCGTGGCTTGCCCCCCTCCGGGGGCTCGGCGACCGGCTTAGGTATACGCTCCAAGGCGACCTCGAGCACCTGGTCGATCCAACGCAACGGCTTAATGTCCAGAGATTCCTGGATGTTTTTAGGCAATTCGACCAGATCCTTCCGGTTCTCCTCTGGGATGATCACAGTCTTGATCCCGCCCCGGTGGGCCGCCAGCAGCTTTTCCTTCAAGCCACCTATGGGAAGGACCTCACCCCGCAAGGTGATCTCGCCTGTCATCGCCACATCGGCCCGCACGGGAATGCCCGTCAACATCGACACCATGGCCGTACACATGCCGATGCCGGCGCTCGGGCCGTCCTTGGGGGTCGCCCCCTCCGGAACATGGAGGTGGAAGTCATGCTTCTGGTAGAAGTCTTCCGGAATGCCGAGGGACGCGGCCCGCGAGCGGACCACGCTCATGGCGGCCTGTATGGACTCCTGCATCACATCCCCAAGCTTACCCGTAATAGTAAGTTTGCCCTTACCCGGCAAAAGCGCGCTTTCGATGGTCAAAAGCTCGCCGCCAACCTCGGTCCACGCAAGCCCCGTGACCTGGCCCACCTGGTTACTCTGTTCGGCCATGCCATAGCGGTAGTGCCGGACACCCAGATACTTGTCGAGGTTCTTGGCGTTCACCGCAATATGTTCGCGCTTCTTGTTCAGCAAGAGTTCGCGCGCCACCTTGCGCGAGATCTTGGCGACCTCCCGCTCCAGATTGCGCACCCCGGCCTCGCGCGTGTAGTAGCGCACGATATCGCGCACCGCGCTCTCCGAGAGCTGAAGCTCGCTGGACTTTAGGCCATTGTTCTGCTTCTGTTTCTCCACCAGGTAGCGCATCGCGATATTGATCTTCTCGTCTTCCGTGTAACCGGACAGACGGATGACCTCCATGCGATCGAGCAGCGGCCCGGGGATATTCAGACTGTTCGAGGTCGCCACGAACATCACGTCCGAGAGATCATAATCGACCTCCAGATAGTGATCGTTGAAGGCATGGTTCTGCTCGGGATCCAACACCTCGAGCAGGGCCGATGACGGATCGCCCCGGAAGTCCATGGCCATCTTGTCCACCTCGTCCAGCATGAACAAGGGGTTGCGTGTCTTGGCCTTAGCCATGTTCTGGATGATCTTACCCGGCAAGGACCCGATGTAGGTGCGGCGATGACCACGGATCTCCGCCTCGTCGCGGACCCCGCCGAGTGACATGCGGATAAATTTGCGGTTGGTTGCGCGCGCGATCGACTGACCCAAAGAGGTCTTGCCAACGCCGGGTGGGCCCACGAGACAGAGAATCGGCCCCTTGACCTTGTTCACGCGCTGCTGGACCGCGAGATACTCGATGATGCGTTCCTTGACCTTCTCAAGGCCATAATGGTCGGCCTCGAGGATGCGCTCCGCCTCGGCGAGATCCTTGCGGATCTTACTGTGCTTCTTCCAGGGCACGGCGAGCAGCCAATCGATGTAGTTGCGCACCACCGTCGCCTCGGCGGCCATGGGCGACATCATCTTGAGCTTGTTGAGCTCCGCCTGCGCCTTCTCGCGCGCCTCCTTGGGCATGCCCGCCTTCTTGATCTTCTGGGCAAGCTCCTCGGCCTCACTCGGGTTGTCCTCGAGGTCCCCGAGCTCCTTTTGGATCGCCTTCATCTGCTCGTTCAGGTAGTACTCGCGCTGACTCTTCTCCATTTGGCGCTTCACGCGCCCGCGGATGCGCTTCTCGACCTGCAGAAGATCGATTTCGGACTCCATGACGCCCAGGATGTGCTCGAGCCTATCGCGGACGTTCAGCATCTCGAGGATCTGCTGCTTTTCCTCGATCTTCAGGCTCAAATGCGCTGTGACCGTATCAGCAAGTCGCCCCGGGTCATCGATGCCAGCCAGCGAGGTCAGGATCTCGGGCGGAATCTTCATATTGAGCTTGACGTACTGATCGAATTCGTTCAGGACCGAACGCATGAGGGCCTCGCCCTCCTTGTCGTTCAGCTCCTCGCTCGCAAGTCTCCGGATCTCCGCGGAAAACGTCTCACCGGTCTCCACGAACCGCGTCACTTCCGCCCGCTGCTCCCCCTCCACTAGCACCTTCACGGTGCCGTCGGGCAACTTCAGGAGCTGTAGGATATTGGCGACCGTCCCTATGGTATGGATGCCAGTGGGAGACGGATCGTCGTCGGACGCGCTCTTTTGGGCCACCAGCATGATCTGCTTGCCGCCCTCCATGGCGCGCTCCAGCGCTTTGATGGATTTCTTGCGACCCACAAACAGCGGGATCACCATGTGTGGGAAAACCACTACATCCCGCAGGGGCAAAACGGGTATGGCCGTGGATTCCGGCGCGTGCGACAAATTCGATTCTTCAGTCATTAGGTGGCCCTCGTGACGATTGGCGCCGAAGTGAAGGGACCCCGGAGCGGCCCGGGGATCCACAATCGGTAAATGGGCCCGGCCCGACTTGAATTCAAGCCCGGCGGCGGCCGCAGCGCCGGGCGATCCACAAACACCGCCGCGGCCTTAGGGGCGTGTCGACACCCGTTTCGGGCTCGTCTGCTCGGCGTGGTCGTGATCAGCATATATGAGGAGCGGCTTGCTCGTATCCGCTATGACCCCCTCGTCGATCACCACCTTCTTCACGTTCTCCAAAGACGGCAGGTCGAACATGACTTCCAGCAGGGCGTGCTCGAGGATGGACCGCAGACCGCGTGCCCCCGTCTTGCGCTCCATGGCCCGGTGCGCCACCTTGACGAGCGCATCGTCCCGCACCTCCAAGTCCACGCCTTCAAACTTCAAAAGCTTCTGGTACTGCTTGATGAGCGCATTCTTCGGTTCCGTCAGGATCTGGATCAGCGCCGCCTCGTCCAACTCGTCCAGGACCGCGACCACCGGCAGACGGCCCACAAACTCGGGGATCAAACCGAATTTGATCAGATCCTCGGGTTCGACCCCACGGAACACGTCACTCGCACGCTTGCTCACGACACGGCTTTTAATCTCGGCGTTGAAGCCGATGCCACTCTTCTCGGAGCGATCCTGAATGATCTTCTCGAGCCCCGAGAAGGCACCGCCACAGATGAACAGGATGTTGCGCGTGTCGACCTGCAGAAACTCCTGCTGCGGGTGCTTGCGGCCGCCTTGCGGCGGGACCGAGGCGACGGTCCCCTCTATCAGCTTCAAAAGGGCCTGCTGCACGCCCTCACCCGATACGTCGCGCGTGATCGACGGGTTGTCCGACTTGCGCGATATCTTGTCAATCTCGTCGATGTAGACGATGCCGGTCTGGGCCTTCTCAACATCGTAATCGCACTTCTGAAGCAATTTCTGAATGATGTTCTCAACGTCCTCGCCAACGTAGCCGGCTTCCGTCAAGGTCGTGGCGTCGGCAATCGTGAACGGCACATTCAGGAGGCGCGCCAAGGTCTCGGCCAGCAAGGTCTTTCCGGAGCCGGTCGGCCCTATGAGCAGGATGTTGCTCTTCGAAAGCTCGACCTCCCCGATCTTCTCCTGGTGCTCGATGCGCTTGTAATGGTTGTAGACGGCCACCGACAGCACCTTCTTGGCCGTCGCCTGCCCGATCACGTATTCGTCGAGAATCTGCTTGATCTCTCGAGGCTTGGGGAACTTGTTGCGGGCCAGCCCGATCTCCGCTTCGTCCTGCACTTCTTCGCGGATGATATCGTTACACAGCTCCACGCATTCGTCACACACGAACACGGATGGGCCGGCAATCAGCTTGCGCACCTCGTGCTGGCTCTTGCCACAGAAAGAGCAATAGAGGAGCTTCTCACCCTTGCCATCATGCTTGTCGTCTGCCATCACTGAACCTCGCTCAAGGGAACCGCAGACCTGCGCGGCTTCATGCACGCAGACCCCGCGCTTACGTTCCAGTCTAGCATAACCCCCTATTTACGCTTGTCGATCACCGAGTCAATCAGACCGTACGCGACAGCTTCGCCGCCGTCCATGAAATTATCCCGCTCAGTGTCCTGCTCAATCCGCTTGAGCTCCTGGCCTGTATGTTTGACCAGAATGCCATTTAATCGTTCTCGGACCCGCAGGATCTCGCGGGCATGGATATCGATATCCGTCGCCTGCCCCTGAAACCCGCCCGAAGGCTGATGCACCATCATCCGCGCGTGCGGCAGGGCGTAACGCTTGCCCTTGGCGCCGCCTGCGAGCAACAAGGCCCCCATGCTGGCCGCCTGACCGATACACACGGTGCTCACATCGGGCTTTATGAACTGCATCGTATCGTAGATGGCAAGCCCCGCCGTCACCGCGCCGCCCGGGGAATTGATATAGATATGGATGTCCTTATCCGGGTTTTCGGATTCGAGGAACAGAAGCTGCGCCACCACGAGGTTCGCCATATGATCTTCCACCGGCCCCACGAGGAAAATCAGACGCTCCTTCAGCATCCGCGAATAAATGTCGTAGGCACGCTCACCGCGGCCCGTCGTCTCGATCACCATCGGCACGAGCTGCGCTCGTGGCGAAAGGTTGTCCGGGAATTCCGACTTAATCATGCACCGTCCCAGATAATATTAGGTCAACTCCTCAAAGCGCACGGCCTTTTCGGTCACCTGCGCCTCACCCAACAACTGCTCCACGACCTGATCCTCGAGCACTAGCGATTCCGCTTCCGCCACCCGCTCGCGTTCACCGTAATACCAGTCCACGAAACGCGCCGGGTCGTCGTAATCGGCCGCCATCTCCTCGATACGCGCACGCACTCGGCCAGCATCCGGCTTCAGGTCGCGCGCGCGGATCAATTCCGAAATGATGATGCCGAGCGCTACACGCTCTGCCGCGCGCTCACGGAACGGTGCGTTGTCCGCGGGCAAGGCCTCGGTGCGCAGACCTTGGCTTGCCAGCTGGCTGCGCGCCGCCTCCCGCAAGCGGATCGCCTCGTTCTCTACCAAAGAGTTCGGCAGATCAATCGCGTTGACTTCCCGCAAGCGCTTGAATATCTCACCTTTCACCCGGTCCCGAATCCGCCGGGCGGACTCGCGCTCGAGATTCTTCCGGACCTCCAGGCGCAACGCCTCGACGCCCCCTTCGGCAACACCGAGCGAGGCGGCAAAGGCATCGTCCAGGGCCGGCAGTACCGGCTCACCGACCTCACGCACGGTCACATGGAACTGCGCGGTCTTGCCGGCCAGGGTCTCGGCGCCGTAGCCCGCAGGGAACGCGACCGGGATGTCGATGGCCGCCCCGGCGGCGACACCCTTTAGACCCGCCTCGAAATCAGGCAGTAGGTTCCCGGCCCCAAGGATCAAGGTGTGACCCTCGGCGCTACCGCCCGGAAAGCGCTCGCCATCCAGAGTCCCCGCGAAATCGATGGTCAGCCGGTCGCCGTCTGCCGCCGCCCGATCTGTCGGCACGAAGGTCTGGCGCTGCTTGCGCATAACCTCGACGGTCCGCTCGACATCGGCGTCCTCGATCGCGCATGTCGGCCGCTCGACATCGACACCCTTCAGATCAAGCCGCGGGACCTCGGGGTACACTTCGAAGACCGCGACATACTGCACATCCTGACCCCGCACCATAGCCTTGGGCTCGATCATGGGACCACCAGCGGCCTTCAGGCCCTCGCGATTCAAAGCTTCATAGAAGCTGTCGCGGATCAGATCCTGTGCCACCTCGTCGAGCAGCTTGTCGCCGTACTGGGCCTCCACGATTCTCAAAGGGGCACGGCCTGGGCGAAACCCGGCAAGCCGCGCGGTCCGTGAAACGCGCTTCAAGCGCTCCGTGAACTCGCGCTCAAACTGTTCGGCCGGAACCGCCACCGTCATTCGCCGGCCGAGCCCGCCCGTTGCTTCAATGGATACTTGCATGCTGCCTTCTCATGAAATATTGGGGTCAATGGGGAAACGTGGTCGTTTACCTGATCATACCGATTTGCTGGCTAACGGCCAAGACGAAAACGCGTCGCCACCCGCGGCGCGGGATGAATACATGGTTTTGGTGCGAAAGGGGGGACTCGAACCCCCAAGGGCTTCCCCACTGGAACCTAAATCCAGCGCGTCTACCAATTTCGCCACTTTCGCCCGCAGTCGACGGAACGGTAGCACAAACCCCGCTGCGCCGGCCAGCCTCGGCCCAAGAGGCACTCAGACGGCGGGGGCCGTCAGCACGCGCAAGGCCTCTTCGTAGCGCGCCACGGTCTGCGCGACGATCTCGGGGGGCAAGGATGGTGCTGGTGGGCGCTTATCCCACGTCAAGGTCTCCAGGTAATCGCGGACGTACTGCTTGTCGAAGCTGGGCGGGCTCGTTCCTGGCCGATACAAAGATTTGGGCCAGAAGCGGGACGAGTCCGGGGTGAGAACCTCATCGATCAGTACGAGTGTGCCGCGGGCATCGGCGGCGAACTCGAACTTGGTGTCGGCGATGATCACCCCGCGCGAGTCCGCATAGGCCGCAGCTTCGGAATAAAGCCTGAGGCTCGTCTCCCGGACTTGGCGCGCGAGATCTGCACCGAGCAGGGCCTCGGCCGCCCGGAAATCGATATTCTCGTCATGCGCCCCCACCGCCGCCTTGGTGGATGGCGTGAACAAGGGTTCGGGGAGCCGATCGGCCTCCTTCAAGCCCGCCGGCAACGGGATGCCAGACACGGCGCCCGTCCGCCGGTATTCCTTCCAGCCGGAGCCCGCCAAGTAGCCCCGAACAATGGCCTCGATCGGCAGGGGCTTCAATCGACGCACAACCACCGCCCGCTCGGCCACCGTCGCCCGCTCGACGGGGTCGGGCAGGACCGAGGCCAAGGGCCGGTCCGCGAGGTGGTTGGCGACTACGCCGCCCGTCCGCCCGAACCAGAACCTCGACATCGCATTCAAAATTCGGCCCTTGCCGGGAATCGGATCAGGCAAGACACAGTCGAAGGCCGACAGGCGATCGGTTGTCACCACCAATAGGTGCTCAGGACCGGCGTCATACAGGTCCCGCACCTTGCCTCTATGCAACAAGGGCAAACTCAGGCGCGACTCATAGAGCGCCTCCACCTTAAGCACCCGTCCCGGACGCCACCGCTACCCTCGCCGCACCACCTGCCAACGACCTCACGCGCTCCTGCCCCCGGGCGCCCAGCGCCACCTCTTTGAACGATTCCATACTATCCGCCCTGGAGACCCAACAACAAGCCGTTCAGACGCTGCACGAAGCCCGCCCCATCCTCAAGCGCCCCCCCTTCGGCGAGAACCGCCTGATCAAGCAACAAGAAAGCCCAATCCGCGAAACGATCGTCCGCGACCTCGGCCCGCAACCGCGTAACCAGGGGATGCCCGGCATTGATCTCCAAGACAGGCTGGCTGCCGGGGGTCTTTTGGCCGGCGGCCTTCAAGAGCCGCTCGAGATGGATGCCGAGGTCATGCTCGCCTGCTACCAGGCAGGCCGGGGACTCGGTGAGCCGGTGGCTTAGGCGCACCTCCTTGACTCGCTCGCCCAGAACCCGGGCCATGCGGTCGGTGAAGGCCTTCCATTCGGCATCCTCGGCCTTGGGGGCATCGATCGGGTCCTCACCGTTGCCGACCCCTTTGAGGTCGAGATCGCCCTTGGCGACGGAACGTAGCGCCTTGCCCTCGAACTCCGCAAGGTGGCTCACGAGCCACTCGTCGATTCGGTCGGTCAGAAGCAAGACCTCTATCCCCTTGCGCCGGAAAATCTCCAGATGCGGGCTGCGCCGCGCGGCCGCTAGACTCTCACCGGTCACATAGTAGATGTTGTCCTGTCCCTCGACCATGCGCCCGATATAATCGGCAAGCGACACCATATCGCCCGACTCGCTCGTGCTCTGAAAACGCAAAAGCTTCGCCACGCGATCCCGATTGGTCGTATCCTCGACAATGCCCTCTTTCAACACCACGCCGAACTCGGTCCAGAAAGTTCGGTATTTATCAGGCTCGCGCTCGGCCAATTCGGCCAGGAGGTCCAGGACCTTGCGCGTGGCGCCGCTACGGATGGTATCGATATCGCGACTCTTTTGCAGGATCTCGCGCGAGACATTCAACGGGAGATCAGCCGCGTCGATCACGCCCCGGACAAAGCGCAGATAATTCGGCATCAACTGCTCGGCATCATCCATGATAAAGACGCGGCGCACATAGAGCTTCACGCCATAGCGCCGATCGCGGTCAAAGAGGTCGAAGGGGGCGCGGCGCGGGACGAAAAGCAGGGCCGTGTACTCCTGCTTGCCCTCGACGCGACTGTGAAGGTGCGCCAAGGGCGGATCGATGTCGTGCGCCACATGCTTATAGAACTCGTCGTATTCGAGTTCGGTGACCTCACTCTTCGGTCGCGCCCAAAGCGCCGAGGCCTTGTTGACCGTCTCCGGCATGCCGTTGGAGTCCAGCATGACGATCGGCAGGGTGATGTGATCCGAGTAGCGGCGCACGATGGTTTGCAGGCGGTGTTGGTCGAGGAACTCGTCCTCGGCTTCGCGCAGATGCAGCACGACGCTGGTGCCCCGCTCCTGGCGCTCGACAATCTCGACGGTATACTCCCCCGCACCCGTTGATTCCCAGATCACACCCTGATCGGCGGACGTGCCGGCCCGGCGGGTATGTAAGGTTACGCGGTCGGCCACCATGAACGCCGAGTAGAACCCCACGCCAAACTGCCCTATCAGTCGCGCATCCTTGGCCTGATCACCACTCAAGCTCTCGAAGAATCGCCGCGTACCCGAGCGGGCGATAGTGCCGATATTCTCGATGACCTCTTCGCGCGTCATGCCGATGCCGTTATCGGCGATCGTGAGCGTGCGTGCGTCCCGATCGACCAGTACCTGAATCTTCAAATCGGAATCGCCCTCATACAGGGACTCGTCGCGCAAGGCCTCGAACCGCAGCTTGTCGGCGGCGTCAGAGGCGTTCGAGATCAACTCCCGCAAGAAAATATCCTTGTCGCTATAGAGCGAATGGATCATGAGATCGAGGAGCTGGCGCACCTCGGTCTGAAAGCCCAATGTCTGTTTTTCAGTCGTCGTCATCGCTGCTCGTGGCCTCTCTTGCCGCAGTATTCCAGGAATCCCAGGCCCCTTTTGGGGGTGGCCTCGCCAAAAATCAACTCCCGGCGGCCTCCTGCGTGCGGAGATAGGCGGTCGCCGCCTCGGCATCGAGGGGCGCTGCGATATAATGGCCTTGCATGGCGTCACAGCCCGCGTCCGCTAGGAAGCGATGCTGGGCGGCGGTCTCGACCCCACTGGCCACCACGCGCATGTTGAGGGCGTGTCCAAGGGCGATGATGGCCAGGATGACCGCGTCATTGCTGCTCTCGCCGATCCCGGCAATGAACGCGCTCTCGATCTTTAACATGCCCACGCGCAGCTGCTTAAGCATGCCGAGCGAGGACGAGGCGCCCCCGAAATTCTGGACGGCAAACTGGATACCCTCATCCAGCAAGGCATGCAACCCCCCCGTCGACGCTTCCGCGGCGGCCACGAGAACCGACTCCGTGAACTCCAGGACAAGATCGTTGGGGGTCAGATCGTGCTCGCGCAAGACTGCACGGATCGCGCAGGCCAAGCCCTCGTCCCCACACTGGTGTCCCGATACGTTGACGGTCACCGGGAAGGTGGCAAGGCCGAGATTGCGCCACTCGCGATTCTGACGACAGGCCGCGCGCAAGACCCACACGCCAAGCTCGGTCATAAGACCCGCCTCCTCCACGGCCAGGAGGAACTCCCCGGGGTATTTGACCCCCTCCACCGGATGCATCCACCGCAGCAAGGCCTCCATCGCCACGAGCCTGCGGTTCATCGCCCGCACCTGTGGCTGGTAGACAAGACAAAATTCCTCGCGCTCGAGGGCGCGCCGCAGAGTGGTCGCGACCGAGAACGGATGCGCCTGGGGCCGACCGGCGGTAGGGCCTTCGAAAAAGCGATAGGCGTCCTTGCCGGCGGCCTTGGCCTCGTACATGGCGGCATCCGCTGCCCGCACGAGCGCGCGCCCATCGCCGCTGTCTTCCGGATACGCCGCAATACCGATACTGACACTCAAGGAGACTTCGCCGAGCGCCACAACCAGGGGCTCGCGAAAAATGGCCATGATCTTGTGCACAACCGGCAGCGCATCCTGACGGCTCCTGAGTCCCGGCAAAACTACCGCGAACTCGTCGCCGCCCAGGCGCGCCAAGGTATCCGCCGCGCGCACCGCACGCCTCAGGCGCTCCCCTATGAGCACCAGGATACGATCCCCGGTGCTATGGCCGAGCGTGTCGTTCACCCTCTTGAAGCCGTCCACGTCAAGAAAGAGAAGCGCGACCACGCTGCCGCTCTCCTTGGCCTCGACCAGCGCCCGCTCCAGGCGCTCGTTATACAGGATACGATTAGGTAGCTCGGTCAGCGGATCGTGGGTCGCCTGATGGACGAGCCGTTCTGCGAGCTTGCGCTTCTCGGCTGCATCGCGGAACGATAGCACCGCCCCCACGAGCTCGCCCTGCGGACCGAACCTGGGTGCCCCGCTGTACTCCACCGGAATCCCCCGGCCGTCGCGGTGAAAGACAAACGCGTCCCCGGGGGCGAGCGCCTGCCCTGCCAGACATACCCCGAGCGGATCTATAGACTCGCCGCTATATTCATCGAAGCACGGCAGGACGTCATTTAGCGCGCGCCCCCGGATTTCCCCCTCCGCCCACCCGGTGAGACGCTCCGCGGCGCGGTTCACGTACTCTACGCGACCGTCCTGGTCGGTCGCGACCACCGCCTCCGCCAGCGACTGCAAGGTCCCCTCAAAATGCGCCTTGGCGGCCGACAGTTGCGCCTCGGTGAGGGCCCGCTCCTCGGCCGCGCGCGTCTGGCCGTGCACCGTGCGCCTGTACAAAAAGATGATGATCGCGAGCACAAGACCCAGCAAAAGCAGGCCTAGGCGAGTGATGTGCCACCATTGCGCATCCACGGCACGCATGGATCGAAGGGCGAATACCCTGAAAGGGTATCGTCGCACGCGCCGCGCGACCCCAAGCCACGTCCCCTCGCGCCCTTTCAGGTGGGCGACAAAACGACCTTCACCGGCCAGACCCACGGCGGCGGCCGCCTTGATCGCCGGAGCGCTGAGAGAGGCAGGCCACACGGCCTCGACACGCCCATCGACTCCGAAGAGACCGATCGCGGTCCCGGGTGCCATCCTCCGACCCGGCCACAATCCTTGCCGCCGGGAAAGGGACAAAAGCGCACAGATCCGAAATCGCACCCGGCCTCCCGCCCGCATCGTAGACCAAAGAGGCAGCACTGGGACGCGTGCATTCGACTGATCGACCGACCCGACCTCAAAGATGCCGGGCTGCGCGGCGGTACTTGCCCTCACCCAAGGCCGGACATTGTGGGGCGCGAGCCCTTCCCGCCACCAGAGCGATCCGTGTGGACCCAGCAGGGCGAGACCTGCGATCTCCGGATGCCGACGACTGAAGCGCCGGCCGAGGCGGTCGATGGCCGCGCTGTCTTGGCCGGCACTCAAGCCCGGCAAGCGGCCGATGTCGCGACCCAGCAAGCGCAGAGCGGAGCGGTCACCGTTAAGACGCAGCTCGGTGGTGGTCGCCATGAAGCGCGCCGCCCCCGAGAGCTCACCCCAGGCCTCGCGCCGCATATCGCCCCAGAAGGTGACGGCATAGAGGACGACCGTAAAGATCGCGACGAGCGCGAGCCCGACGAACGCCACGACAATCAATCGTCCCGATCGTGGAGCCATCCTGTCACTCATAGAGTAAGGACAGCGTCCCGATGGCGTACGGGCGCGGGCCCGCCCAACGGACGACCCGCGAGGAGCCACCGGGGGCGATCGACACCCAAGGGCCCATCGGTCCCGCCGTGTAGTCAATACGGACCGCCTGATGTCGCGGCCAGCCCCAGGCGAATACAGCGTGAAGACATAGGGCACCCCGGGCCTTGATCAACCCTGGCGCGCGCATAGACCCTGCCGATACCACCCTCATGCCCCCATCCACGCAGTCGCGAGAGGCCCAAGTGCGTGCCGAGTTGCCCCTATAGGCCCCCTCACCCGCCTCCCATCCCCTCTTGTTTTTTTTAAGTATAGCTGAGCCTGGAGGAATACCGACCCATTCGGCAGGGTCGTACACGATCTCCGTCTATTGATTCGTATTCCCGGTATGCACTACCATGCCGCGCGGGCTACGAGCACCCTCACCTCACGTTGAACCGTTCTCAAAGACGCGAGAGAAGCGGAGAGCCCGCCTACGGCAGGTATGGGGGATGC
This sequence comes from Acidiferrobacter sp., assembly GCF_054609335.1. Classification (NCBI taxonomy): domain Bacteria; kingdom Pseudomonadati; phylum Pseudomonadota; class Gammaproteobacteria; order Acidiferrobacterales; family Acidiferrobacteraceae; genus Acidiferrobacter; species Acidiferrobacter sp. The sequence goes on from NZ_JBTRWP010000003.1 coordinate 99,049, forward strand.
CTCCGCGAGGCACACCTCGGCCGCCGAAAACACACCCCGCGGGGCCGCCGCCAGGTTCCGCCGGCGCAATGAAGCGCGGGGCGCACCTGCGCGAAACCGCAAAAGATCAGCTGCTGAAATTCTTGTTGGCCCCTCGGGCCCCCGGAGCTGTGCTTAAAGAACGGCGCGGGAATTCCCATCCCCTTTAGGGGATTGGGATGAG